>NZ_JBFBBY010000003.1:0-148241 GCF_040682875.1 Amycolatopsis sp. NPDC051071
GGCTGACCGCCGCCTGGCCCAGAAAAGAGAGCAAGGGACCTTTGCTGCTACTTTCTTTTGGAAAGTAGCAGCAAAGGTCCCTTGCTCTCTTCGTGCTGGTCAGCGCGGTGCAGGGGGGAAGAATCGCCCGTCTACGGGCGGAAGTTGCTAGGCTGTACGCCGGGCTTCGCGTCGGCCTCGTGCGAAGTCCCTCGCGGCGCCGCGGGTAGTTCGGAGCCGTCGACGCAGCCGCCGACGAGCTCGATGTGGTTGTCGTGCCGGATGTACTGACCCGGGTCCACGCAGCCGGCGCGGTCGACCGTGTAGACGGCGGCGCCGGTCAGCAGGGCGGCCGAGGTGATGGCCAGCACGACCGGGAGCACCCCGGCGGAGCGGGTCGCCCGGACCCTGCCGATGTTCCCCCGTGCCATGCGCGCTCCCTGGTCACTTTCGCCGCCGACGCCAAGAGTACCCGGATGGTGAACTTGTCACGTGACGTATTCGTCAGGTGACATCATCCCCGCTCCCTGTGAATACGTGAGAGACCTTCGAAAGGTTCACCGCTGCCCGCCGGTGATGGCGGCGACCGCGAGTTCGCGTTCGGGCTCGCCGACCTCCGGCAGGGTGAACGCCAGCGCCCGGATGTGAGTGAGCAGCCCGGGATCGGGCGCCACGTCGTGCTCGCGCAGGTAGTAGGCGACGGCGCCCGGCCAGTACCACCGGCCGTCCGTGCGGAAGTTCAGCGGCACCGACGGTTCCCGGTCGGGAGCGAACGCGTCGGCGTCGTAGGTCCGCGACGCCAGCACGACCGGCGCGCCGTCGAGGTACGCCAGCACGCGGTCCCGTTCGGCCGGGGACAGCGCTTCGCGGTTCACCACCGGGCGGCCCGACTCGTCGAGACCGTCGTAGACGCGCGCCGAGCGCAGCCCTTCCGGTGCTTCGGCGGGCGGGGTGGCCACCAACGGCTCGGCAGGCTGTGTGGTGGGCTCCATACCCGCCCGCTGCCGCAGCCACGGCGGGATGTTCTGCTCGGCCCTCGGGAAAAACCGGAGTTCGTCCTGGAAACCGATCGGCGGTGGCGTGCGCCGCCACGACGGCTCCTGCTCGACCGCGAACTCGACGGACGTGCCCTGCACGGTGTCGAAGGTCAGCGACGCCCCGAGCCAGGTGCCCTGGCCGGGCTGGTACATCCCGGCCCGCAGCGTCCCGAGGAGCTGGACCAGTTCCGGCGGCGGCGCCACGGACCGCGTCACGCCGTCGGGGCCGGTGATGAGCACGTCGGTTTCGAGGTGCCTGCCGACGGCCCGGTACTCGGTCCGCAGCCGCCGCCAGCCCGGCGTGGCCATCGAGGCCAGCCCGTTGCCGATCTGGGCGACGATCTGCTGTTGCTGCTCCGGGGTGAGCTGCCCTGGTGTGGTCATCGGCCGTTCCCTCAGGCCTGCGGCGGCGGAGGCTGCGTGGTCGCCTGCGGGATCTCCACGAGGGAGCCGTCGGCGAGCAGCTCCGCGATCGACCGTTCGAGGACATACGCCGTACCGCCGCCCGCCTGGTCGTACCAGGCGATCGGCGAACCGACGATCGCGCGCACCGGCCGGACCGTCCGGTAGACGTGGTATTCGAACCGCTGCTCCTCGGCAGGCTGCGACCGGTGGGTGAACTCGGTCCGCGCCGCGTAGAGCGTGTTGCCGTCCGGACGGCCATAGCGGTCCATCTCGGTACCCGGCGGCAGCGTCACGATCCGCTTCCCGCCGTAGAGCTGCAGGCCTACGTCACCGCCGACCGGCTGGATCGGCCAGTCCTCGGTCGGCCGCTTGGCGTCCGGCGGCAGCTCGCCGCGGAGGGCGGCCTGGTTCAGGTACAGATACCCGACGAAGTACCGGACGGCCTTCCGCGCCGTGTCGAAAACGGCCTCTTCGCCGCGTTCGGTGCCCTGGGCCTGGAACACCGCCCAGCGGCCGTCCTCGGCCACGAGGCACCAGGCGCCGTCGGCGGTTTCTCCGACGCTGTACCGGGACGGGTCCAGTTCCAGCTCGGCCGCCGCGTCCGCTGCCGTGCCGAGAGCTTCCTTGGCGGCGGTTTCGGGATCGGCCTGCTCACCGGGAACGGCTGTGCCCGAGGTGCCGAGGCGTTCGTTCAGCCAGTCCGGGATCATCTTCGCGTCGCGCGGGAAGGCGGCCAGCTCCGCGGCGAACGACGCGGCGGGCGGCTCACCGTCCCACGCGGGCTGATCGTCCCAGGTGTACTCGTACTCGATGCTCATGTCGTGCGGCACGTGGGCGACGGCCTGGAACCAGGTGCCGCGGCCGGGCCGGTACATCCCGGCTCGCAACTCGGCCAGCAGACCGGGGACCTGCTCCGGCAGATCCCACAGCTGGAGGCCGCCGTCGGACTCGCGGCGGACCATCACCGGAAGCTCGGTGTACTCGCCGATCACGCGGTAGGTCAGCATGACCTGCGCCCAGTCCGTCGGAACGGCCAGTGCGACGGCGTTGACGAGCCGCACCCAGAGTTCGTTCTGTTCGTCGGCGTCGAGCGGCCCGGTGCGTTCCGCTTCCGGCGGCGCGGCCACCGGATGCCCGGCCTCGGCGAGTTTTTCGCGCAGCCAGCCCGGAATGTGCTCGGGATCCCGGGGGAACGCCTCCAGATCCTGTACCCAGCCGAGTGGATCGATCGACGGCGCCCACCGCGGATCCCATTCGAGATTGTGGATGACCCGGAACCGGGTCGGCGGGTCGACGATGAACCGCATCGAGAACCAGGTGCCTTCGCCGTCCTCGTAGAACAGCTCACGCATCCGGACGGCGATCCGCGCGGCTTCCTGCGGTACGTCGATGGTCGCGTAGCCGCCGTCGCCCATCAGCACGGTGATGGTGAAGTCCTGCACGCCGATGTTGGCGCGGCAGAGCAGATCGATCCGGCGCCAGCCCTCGGGTGCCGCGTCCGACAGCGCGTACACCATGTCGTACTTCAGCTGCTGGAGTTCTTCGGCGTCACGGGGCATGGGTGCGGGTCCTTTCTGCCGGTGCGACAGCGTGCATCACGGCCTCGCCGGGGGGTTGTTCGGGAAGCTGCGCAGATGGACGCTGCGGTTACCGTCCGCGTCGATCTCGGTCCAGCGTACTTGGATCGAGGTCGGCACCTGGCCACCGTCCCGGATCGGGAAGACGTCCATTCCTTCGATCCGGTGCCTTCCGGCGCCCCTCTCCAGGAACCCGGCGAGGTCGGCTTCGAAGGCGTGCCAGTGATCCGGTCCGGCGAGGACCCGACCCTGATTCTGCGGCCGCCACTGGGCCATCATGTTCAGCAGCTCACCAGGGCTGTCGAACTGCTTGCCGAAGATATGGCCGCCGTCGTAGCTCCCCGGCTGCCCGGTGGCCTGCTTGTTCGACTCCGACTGCGCCGAGGTATCCCGGTTCGGCGCCGCGCCGTCCTCCTGCAACCGCAGATCGTTCGCCCGGCCGCGCACGGTGTCGACGCCGTCGATGCCGTCGACCTCGGGCCCGGGCCCGGTGTGATAGACGAACCGTCCGCCGTCGACGTTGTAGACCATGTTCGGCGCCGGGTTGTTGAGGTCGGGACTCGACGGCCGGAAGGTCTCCACGACCACGTTGCCGTTCGCGTCGGTCCAGTAGATCGAGCGCGTGTGCGTCTCGCGCCCGGGATTCCGGTATTCACTGGTGATCACGTACTTCTTGTTCGGCTCGAGAACCGGCCGATTGTTGGCGTCCCTTGGCAGGCTGTCGAGGAACGACTCGCCCCGTTTGAGGGTGACGTCCACCTGCTGGTTGCCGCGGAACCGCTCCGCGTCCCTCGCCCCGTGCGGGATCTCGGCTTTCGGGTCGAGCCGCTGGCGGACGATGGGATCACCCTCGCCGACCTTGTACTTCCGGTTCGCGTCGATGTCCGGGTTGGTGCGCGCCATCCGGCCGGAGTCGACGTCCGCCCAGCGGACATGTCCGCCGGCGTCGGTGTAGAAGGTGCCGCGGTGCACCCCCGCCGTGTCCGTCACCTCGTACCGGGTGTGCGGCGCATAGGGGCCACCGCTCGCGAAGGAATCCTTCGGTCCCGGAGCGTGCTCGTGGGTGCGGCCGACCGGGACCGTGTCGCCCTCGAAGTCGGGCCGGTGGTACTGGATCGACGGATGCGAGTTGCCGTGTTCGTCAGTCCTGAAGGTCTGGTGCTCGCCGTCGACCTCGACCCGGTACGTCGTGTTCGGATGGGGATTCGCGACATCGGGATTCGGGTGGTAGTTCGGGTTCGGGTGGTACACGACGCCGGCGTCCGTCTCCACCTTGATCCGCGGCTGCGTGTTCGGGTGGTGCGTGTCGATGTGCGTGACGTCGCCGTTCCCGTCCACGTGGTAGATGCCGCGCCTGTTCCCGTTGCTGTCGAACACTTCGTACGACCGGGGACCGTCGAGGTCCCGGCCGTTGGGGAAGCGTTCGCCGGGCTCCGGCGGGCGCACCCTGCTGTCCGGGTCCGGCCCGCCGATCCGCTCCGGCGTGGCGTGCTGCGTCGGCGGGTCGAAATCGGCCTGGTGATGCGGATTGCGGTGGATGGCCTGCTGACGGTTCGTGTCGAGCAGATCGCGTTCCTGCTGTACCGAATCCGGGTTCCGGTCCCGCGGGATGTCGGGATCTTGGCCGGGCGGCAGTTCCGGCCGCCGCGGCACGTTGTCGGGATCCGCGCTCGACGGCGGCTGGTCGCGGCGCGGAGTGGTGTCGTCGTCGCCGTCACCACGGCTGCGGGCGCTCTCGACGTCCACGTCGCGCTTACCCGCTTCAGGGGTGTCCGGCGTGAAGCCGTCGTCGCTCGCCCGGCGGGTGGTGCCGTCGGGGCTGTGGACGTCCCATTCGCCGTTCGGCGGGATCTTCGGGCGCGGATGGCCGTCGGGGCCGATCTCGTAGTCGGACGAGAAGACGCGCCCGTTCGAGTCGGTCCACGCCGGCCTGCTCGGCGCCATGACCTCGGTGTCGAGTTCCCGCGAAAGACGGCGTGCGAAGTCGTTCGAGCCCGCGTCGCAGCCGATCAGCCTGATCGGGCGGCCGTCGTAATCGGCGTTGCGGCGCAGGATTTCCGCGAACTCCTCGGGGGTGTACAGGCGGTTGCCGATGCGGGCGTACCCGTCCGGGGTCACGTGCACGTCGACCGTGTGGTGGCCGTTCGGATCCGGCAGGACCCGGTGCGGAAGGTCACCCATGTCACCGTCCCCGCGGTGGTACGAGCTCCCCGCGGGCGTGCCTTCGGAATGCCGCTGGTTGACCTCGTCCGGGGTCAGCGGACGGTCGGGCTCTCCGTCGGGGCCGCGATCGTGCGGACTGTTCTCGTGGTGACCGTCGGGGTCCTGGCGCGGGGTGTGCCCGTCGGGACCGTGCCCGTCGGGACCGTGCCCGTCCGGCGAACGCGGCGGAGAAGAATGACCACCCGGTCCGCGGCCGCCGGGCCCGGTGTTGCCGGGGCCCGTGCCGCCGGGCCGGTTGCCGGGGCCGTGCGTAGCGGGTCCCGGCGTGCCGGTGTGCGGCTGCGCAACGGGGCCGAAGTCGTTGCCACGGGCCACCGGTGGTGGCTGATGCGGCTGGTTCGGCCGCCCGCCGGGTCCGGTCTGGCCGGGACCGCGGCTCGGACCGGTGTGGGTGTCGGGAGTGCGCGGGGCGTGTGTGTCCGGGGTACGCGGCGAACCGGGCGTGCCCGTCCAGCCGCCACCCGGCGGCCTGCCACCGGGCGAACCCGGGGTGCCGCCGGGAGTACCGCCCGGACCGCCTTGGGGCGGCATCCCGCCCGCGACCGGCTGACCCTGCGGCGGGACGCCGGACGGTGAGGCGTCGCCGCCGGTACCGCCACGCTGCGACGGGACGTGCGACGGACCGGCGTCACCGAGCCGCGGTGCCGTGGGTGCCGATCCGCTGGTCGTCGTGCCGCTGTCGGTCGGCCGGGTGGGGACGGCGCCGTCGTTGCCGCCGTGGTGGCCGGGCGACGGGTCGGAACGCGGTGTCGGCGAGCCGCCGCCGTCACCGCCGTGCGTCCGGGGCGAGCCGCCGCCGTCGCCCGCGTGGCTCGGGGAGCCGCCGGTGTCCGCGCGGGTGTGCGGTGCTGGGGTGGGTGAGCTGTCGGGTGCGTGGCTGGGGGAGCCGCTGGTGTCGGTCCGGGTGTGCGGTGCGGTGCCGCCGTCCGCGCGGTTCGGGCTGGGGGAGCCGCTGTCGGACGCGTGGCTCGGGGAGCCGCCGGTGTCCGCGCGGGTGTGTGGTGCCGGGGTGGGTGAGCTGTCGGGTGCGTGGCTGGGCGAGCCGCTGGTGTCGGTCCGGGTGTGCGGTGCGGTGCCGGTGTCCGCGCGGTTCGGGCTCGGGGAGCCGCCGTCGGGTGCGTGGTTCGGGGTGCCGGAATCGCCGGTGTGGCCGGGAGAACCGCCGTCGGACCGGGTGTGTGTTGCCGGGCCGCCGGTGTCGGTGCGGGCGGAACTCGGAGAGCCGCCATCGCCGGGGGAACCGCCATCGGAACGCGGTGACGAGCCGCCGCCGTCCGGTGCGCTGCCGAGTTTCCCGTCCGAAGTGGACGGTGAGTCGCCGTCGCCGGTACGGCTGGGTGCGCCACCGCCGTCCCTTGTGGACGGTGAGCCGCCGCCGTCGCCGCCTCGGGTGGTGGTGGTGCCCGACGGGGTTTCGGAGCTGGAATCACCGGAGCGCGATCCGCCGGAATCGCCGTCGGAGCCGTTCGAGCCATTCGATCCGGAATCACCGGAGCCGTCGCCGGAGCGGCCGGAGTCGCCCGAACCACCCGAGTCGCCGTCTGAGCCGTTCGAGCCGTTTGAGCCGTTGGAATTTCCGGAGCCGCCGGAGCCATCCGAACCGTTGGACCCGTCGCCGGAGCCACCCGAGTCACCGTCGCCGGAACCGCGGCCGGAACCGTCGCCGTCCGGGCCGTCCCCGGAGCCCGAGCCGCCTCCGTCGGGCCCGCCGGACCCGCCGCGGCCACCGCGGTGGGCGAATCCGCCCGGCTTGATGTTCTTGGGGTTGAGCGCGTCGAGCCCGGTGACCTTCCCGGCGATCTTGCCGAAGATCTTGATGATCTTTTCGAAGACGTCGACCAGTTTGCCGAGCAGCGGCGAGACCCGCCGCATCGCGTCGCACAGTTCCTTGAGCTTGTCGGCGATCTTCGCGGCCCACTTGGCGATCGCGGTGACGGCCTGCGCGACCACGATGGGTGTGCCGAAGCCGAGGGAGAACACCGTCTCCATGACCCACGCGATGAGCTTGCCGACCGCGTCCGCGATCAGCTGGCGGATGAACTCGCGGACGAAGGCGACGATCTCGCCGAAGATCATCACGACGGTGCTGATCCCACCCGCGACCGTCGCCGCCCCGCTGATCGCTTCCGCCTGCTCCGCGGCCTGCTTGCGGTACTGATCGGCGGCCTCGCCGGTCCAGCCGGAAGTGCCGTTCTTGACCGTGTTCGTCAGCTCGACCTTGGTGTCTTCCAGTTTCTTCGCGACGTTGCCCCAGGTCTCGGAGTACGACTGGATGACCGGCGGGTCGCCCGCGACCGCGTCCAGCATGTCCTTCAGCGGCTGCATATGCTCCATCAGGAACGACGCCACCGACGACATCAGATAGCCGAACGGGTCGATCGCGGCGCTGGCCAGCTCGCCCGCGAGGCTCAGCACCCCGAGCCCGCCGCCGATCCAGTCGCCGTTCGAGATGCCGTTGAAGGCGTCCATGGCCGACTCGGCGACACCGATACCCGCGGCGTAACCGTATTCGCTGTTCCCGGCTGTCAGCGGCCCCGGGCCGTCGCCGTCCGTCGGCGCCTTCGCGACGAGCGGATTCCCCTCGGGCATCAGTCAGGCACCTTCGCGTTCTTGAACTCGGCGGCGAAGTTCTCGTCCTGCGTCTGATAGGCGTTGGACGCCGACCGCACGTTGTTCGCCACCGCTGTCGCGGCCTCGACGGCCTTGTTCAGCGCGTTGATGCCGAACTCTTCGACCGGGTCGAGCATCATCCGGAACGGCTGGCAGATGATGCCGTACGCGTCGGTCGGCATGCTCACCTGCTGCGCGGCGTCGACAGCGGTGCGCAGACCGTCGGCGATGCCGTCGACCTGCTTGGCGTGCGCGTCGAGGTCGGAGCCGAGCTCGTAACCCTTGCCTGCCATGGTTTCTCCCCTCTACCAGGCCGGATGAACGTCTAAGAAAGGATGCTGCCGCCGAAGTCGTCCTCGTCGTCGTCCTGCGGGCGGCGGCGCCGCGGGATCGGCTTCGGCTGCGGCGGGGCGGACGGCGCCGAACCCGACGCGGGCGGCGACGGAGGATCTTCCTCGTCGGGGCCGAAGCGGTGGTGCCGCTCGGGTTCCGCCTGGGCGGGCTCCTCCTCCGGCGGTGCCTCGGGGAAGGTGCTCTGCGCTTCCGCGATCACGCGGCCCGCCGTCTCGTCGGTGGTGCCGACCGTCTCGGCCATCGCCTGCTGCAGCAGTTCCGGGATCCGTGACTGCGCGAGCTGTACGAGCCGCATGACCTGCGCCGAGACCTCGGCCATCCGTTTGCCGCTCGCGGCTTCGGCGATGACGAGGTTGGTGAGCAGCCCCTTCGAGTCGACGGTGACCTCGATGTTGTTGTCCTTCGACCGCTCTGTCACGGTCTGGCCCTGCATCCGGGCGGCCATCGCCTGATAACGCGCGGCGGTCTCCTGGATCTGCTTCGTCCAGTTGTCCACCATCTGTTCGCTGGCGTCGACGTTGTCCGGCATCGGGGCCCTTCCACCTACTGCGTGCTGACGTCTTCACACTGACGGCTCGAAGACGCCACCGGTTCCGGTGAACCGGAAGATTCGTCAGACAGCCTAGTGCTCATCCGGTGTACCACCCCGGGCCGACAAAGTCGGGCCGCTCACGTAGCGAAAGGGCCCCTCACCGCACAAAGTGCGATGAAGAGCCCTTTCACGCCCTGCGAACTGCCGGGGTCAGAGGTTGCCTCGACGCTGGATCGATGGCGCCTCGCCGTTAAAGATTGCCTCGACGCTCCTGCTCCCGCTCGATGGCCTGGAACAGGGCCTTGAAGTTGCCCTTGCCGAAGCCCAGCGAGCCGTGGCGCTCGATGAGCTCGTAGAACACCGTCGGACGGTCGCCGATCGGCTTGGTGAAGATCTGCAGCAGGTAGCCGTCCTCGTCACGGTCGACCAGGATGCGGTGCTCCTTCAGCTTCTCGATCGGCACCCGGACCTCGCCGATGCGCGCACGCAGTGCCGGGTCGTCGTAGTAGGAGTCCGGGGTGTCGAGGAACTCGACGCCCGCCGCGCGCATCGCGGTCACCGTCGCGACGATGTCGTTGGTGGCCAGCGCGATGTGCTGGCAGCCCGCGCCGCCGTAGAACTCGAGGTACTCGTCGATCTGCGACTTCTTCTTCGCGATCGCCGGCTCGTTGAGGGGGAACTTGACGCGGTGGTTGCCGTTGGAGACCACCTTGCTCATCAGCGCCGAGTACTCGGTCGCGATGTCGTCGCCGACGAACTCCGCCATGTTCACGAAGCCCATGACACGGTGGTACCAGTTGACCCAGTAGTCCATCTTGCCGAGCTCGACGTTGCCGACGCAGTGGTCGACGGCCTGGAACAGCCGCTTCGGCGCGCCCGCGGGGCGGACGATCTTGCTCTCGCGCGGCTCGTAGCCAGGCAGGTAGACGCCCGTGTACCTCGACCGATCGATCAGCGTGTGGCGGGTCTCGCCGTAGGTCGCGATCGCGGCGATCCGGACGGTGCCGTGCTCGTCGGAGACGTCGTGCGGCTCTTCGAGGACGGTGGCGCCCTGCTCGCGGGCGTGGGCAATGCACTTGTCGACGTCGGCGACCTCGAGGGCGAGGTCGATGACGCCGTCGCCGTGACGGCGGTGGTGGTCGAGCAGCTCGGAGCCGGGCTTGACGCCACCGGTGATCACGAAACGGGCCGAGCCGGACTTCAGCACGAACGACTTGCGCTCGAAGTTCCCGGTTTCGGGGCCGGAATACGCGATCAGCCGCATGCCGAACGCGACCTGGTAGAACCACGCGGTCTGCGTGGCGTTGCCCGCGATGAACACCACCGCGTCCATCGACTTCACCGGGAAGGGGTCGGTCGAAGAGTCGTGGTCGACGAGCCCGACGAGCTGACGCAGCTGGTCGTAGCTCACGTCGTCAAGAGCACCTTGGGGTTCCACTGTGTGCGTCATGACTGAAGCATCCGAGCGCGGGACAAAATGTGCAATGGTCAAAGATTTTGCTGCACACTATGCCCAGTGATGGCGGGAGTGACGCCGTCACAGCGGACAACCTGCGCAGGAGGCGGCGACCGTGCCGGAAATGCTCGACGCGCTGGACGCGCGACTGTTGCTGTTGCTCACCGACTCGCCCCGGCTCGGCGTGCTTGAATGCGCCCGTCGACTCGGCGTCGCGCGGGGCACCGTGCAGGCCCGGCTGGACCGGCTGACCGAACGCGGGATCCTCGGCGGCTTCCCGCCCGAACTCGACCTCGCGGCGATGGGCTACGGCCTCACCGCGTTCGCCGTTCTGGAGATCGCGCAGGGCCGCCGGGCCGAGGTCGCGGAGGCGCTGTCCGCGATCGACGAGGTGTGCGAGGTCTACGCGACGACCGGCCAGGGCGATCTCTTCGTGCGGATGGTGGCGCGTGACAACGACGACCTTCAGCGTGTGGTCGACGAGGTGGTCGGGGCGCCGTACGTGCGGCGGACGTCGACGTCGATCGCGTTGTCGACCCCGGTTCCGCCGCGTGTGCGACCGCTGCTGGAGCGGCTGGCGCGGAGTCGGGCGGGGGAGTAGCGGTGCTCCGCGCGCGGCTGCTCTCTCGGTTCCGTCAAGTGTCATGAGGGGTCCCCATAGGACGAAAAGTGTCCTATGGGGACCCCTCATGACACGCGCGGGATCAGCCCACCACGGCCAGGACGTCGATCTCCACCAGCAGGCCGGCGGGCAGGCCGACGTACACGGTGGTGCGGGCCGGGTGCGGCGCTTCGCCGATCAGCTTGTTGTAGACCTCGTTGAACGCGCCGAAGTGGTCGACGTCGGTCAGGTACACGCGCACCATCATCGCGTCGGCAAGGCTCGAACCGGCGGCTTCGAGCACCGCTTCGATGTTCTTGAAGGTCTGCTCCGTCTGCTCACCGACGGTCTCGCCGACGATGGCGCCGGTGGCCGGGTCGAAGGCGACCTGGCCTGCCACCTGCAGGATGTTGCCCTTGCGGACCGCCTGTGAGAACGCGGCCACCGGCTGCGGCGCGTTCTCCGTGCTGATCGCGGTCTTGCTCATTCCGACTTCCCCTTTCGGTTCCCCGTCCATCCACTGTGGACGGAAGCTTCTTCGGCCGCGGCGACCAGTTCTGGCACGAGCCCCATCAGGCCGTCGTAGTCGAGCAGTACCTTCGGCACCGACATCGACACGGCGGCGAGCACCACCCCGCCCGGTCCGCGGACCGGCGCGGCGACGCAGTGAATGAAGTCCTCGTGCTCGGCGTTGTCCACCGCGTAACCCCGGTCGGCGACGAGATCCAATTCTGTCTCGTACGCCTGCGGCGTGATGATCGTATTCGGCGTGCGCACGAAGAAATCGATTCGCGAGACCACGTCGGCGCGTTTCTCCGGTGTCATCGCCGCGACGAGCACCTTGCCGACGGCGGTGCAGTGCAGTGGCGCGCGTTTGCCGATACGGGAGTACATCCGCACCGAATGCCTGCCCTCGAACTTGTCGATGTAGACGACCTCACCGTCCTCATAGGACGCGAGGTGCACGGTGTGCCCGGTACGCACGTTGAGCGCGGCCAGCGCGGACTGCGCGCTGCGGCGGACGTCGCGGTCTTCCAGCGCCTGCTGCGCGAGGTCGAAGAGGGCACTGCCCAGCCGGTAGTGCCGCTGCCCCTCGCGGCGTACGAAATGGTGTGACTCCAGCGTCCGCAGCAAGCGCAGCACGGTCGACTTGTGCACGCCGATCTCCTCGGCGAGCTGATCCAGCGTCTTCGCCTCGCGGGCTAGTCCGCCCAGCAGGGTGAGCGCCCTGTCCAAGCTCTGGCTCATCCGCTCACCAATCCCTTGTCCGTCAGTCTCGCCGCCGCCCATGCTGCCTCATCCGCGCCGATCAGCGCTTCGACGACGGCTTCGGGCAGTGGCGTCCCCACGTCGTCGTGGGTCAGCAGCGTGGCGGCGGCCTGCAGGTGACCGCGCCGGAGCCGGGTCGCGGGAGCGTCGCCGCGCAACGTGGCGGCGAGGAAACCGGCCGCGAAAGCGTCTCCGGCACCCACCGGCTCCACGACGTCGACCCGCAACGCGGGCGCGAACAGCGGCGGAGCGTCTCCCTCGACGAGCGTCGCACCACGCTCCCCGTGCTTCACCACCAGCGTCTTCGGCCCAGGCACCGCGGCACGCAGCCGCTCCGGGTCACCGGTCCCCCACACCCGTTCGGCTTCGTCGTCCCCGGCGAGCACGATGTCGGCGCGGGCGGCGAGTCCGGCCAGCACCGACGGATCCCGATCGGTCCACAGCGCGGGCCGGAAGTTCACGTCGAACGACACCAGCGTGTCCCCGCGCGGCCGTTCCAGCAGCGCCCGCACCAGGTCGAGGCAGCCGTCGGACAACGCGGGGGTGATCCCGGACAGGTGGATCACCCGGACCCCGTCGAGATCGAGCTTCCCCAGCAGCCCGGCGTCCATCCCGGACGCGGCGGACCCCTTGCGGTAGTAACGCACCGGGCTTCCATGTGCGCCGCTTTCCTTGATGTAGAGCCCGGTCGGGCGGGCCGGATCGACCAGCACCGCGCTGACGTCCACCCCCGCGTCGGCGATCTCGCGCACCAGCGCGCGACCGAACGGATCGTCGCCGACGGCGCTCACCCACGCGCTGGCGAATCCCAGCGCGGGGAGGTGGCAGGCGACGTTCGATTCGGCTCCCCCGATGGTCCGTACCCAGTTCCGTACCTCGTCCGGCGGCCCTGATTCGGCCGGTACGAACAAGGCCATCGACTCCCCGATGCACATAACGTCAGTGCTTTTCATCGCGCCAACCGCCATCCCGCTGCCAGGGCGCGCGTCGCAAAATCATGGCGCCTCACGGCTGGAAAGCGCCCTGCCATCGCGATAGCGGGGCCTCCGGCCAAAAGGGCGCGACCCCAAAAGATCAAAAGATTCCCGGGCGGCCAAGGCTCACCTGTCACTTCCGCGTCTCCTCGTCGTCACCCCGTTGACCTCTAGCGGACCGGATGCTACACCTATCCCACGCAATATGCGCAACGTCCGTTGCAACATACGCAACCGAGGTGGACCTCATGTTCGAAGCCGGCACCATCGATTCCGCCGCGGTCGCGGCCGTCCGGGAGGAGCGCGTCGACTGGCGCTTCCGCTCGGTGGCGCCCTCGCTGTCCGGACTCACGATCGGCGAAGCCGCCGCACGCGGGGCGAAGCTGTTCGAAGACGGCTTCCTCGGCCCGTTCGTGGTGCTCGACGACGAAGCCGTCGAGCACAATCTCCGCACGATGGCCGGCTGGTGCGCCGAGCGCGGTATCGCCCTCGCGCCGCACGGCAAGACGACGATGGCGCCGCAGCTGTTCGAGCGGCAGCTCCAGCACGGTTCCTGGGGCATCACCTGCGCGAACGCCGGACATCTGCGTATCTACCGGGCGTTCGGGGTTTCCCGGATCCTGCTGGCGAACCAGCTGATCGACCCGTCCGGTCTGAAGTGGCTCTCGCGGGAGCTGGACGCGGACGACGGCTTCGAGTTCGTCTGCTGGGTCGACTCGGTCCGCGGCGTCGAGCTGATGACCGAAGCCCTTCGTGGCGCCCGCCGTCAGGTGGACGTGCTCGTCGAACTGGGCGCCGAAGGTGGGCGCACGGGGGTCCGCGACACCGAGACCGCGCTCGCCGTCGCCGAAGCCGCCCACGCGAGCCCGGCCCTGCGACTGCGTGGGTCCGGTGGCTACGAGGGTGCGCTTTCCCACCACACCGACGAAAAGTCGCTCCAGCTGATCAGTTCCTATGTGGACGGTCTGCGCGAGCTGATCTTCGCGTTCGCCGCGAAGGGGCTGCTCGACGACGCCGGGCAGATCCTCGTCACCGGTGGCGGCAGCGCCTACTTCGACCGCGTCGCCGACGAGCTCACCAAGGACTGGGGCGACCTCGACGTCCTGCCGATCCTCCGCAGCGGTGCCTACGTGACCCACGACGACGGCTTCTACCGCGTGATCTCCCCGCTCGGGGAACACCCGCGCATCGGCGGCGTCGACTCGTTCCGTCCCGCGCTGCGTGCCTGGGCGCAGGTGACGTCGAAGCCGACGGACGAACTCGCGCTGCTCACCATCGGCAAACGGGACGCCTCCTTCGACGAAGGCATGCCCGAGCCCCGGCTGATCCGCAAGGGCGACGGACCGCCGAGCGCACTCGAAGGCCACTCCATCCAGAAGATGAACGACCAGCACACCTTCCTCACGCTGCCGCCGGGGTCACCGGTCGAGGTCGGCGACTGGATCGCACTCGGCCTGTCGCATCCGTGCACCGTCTTCGACAAGTGGCCCCTCATCCCGGTCGTCGGCCCCGACGGCGAGACCGTGCTCGATTTCGTCCGCACCCATTTCTGATCCGTCCTCCACTCGCCGCAGAGGAAGAATCACCATGGACATCGTTGTCCGCTCCGCACTGGTCGCCGACGGCACCGGTGATCCGCTCACCAGGCACGACGTGGGCATCACCGACGGCCGGATCGCCAGTGTCGCCGAACCGGGCTCGCTCGCGGGCCGCCGCACCATCGACGCAGAAGGACTCGTGCTCGCGCCCGGGTTCATCGACATGCATTCGCATTCCGACCTCCAGCTGCTCGCGAACCCGGACCACCTCGCGAAGCTCTCGCAGGGCGTCACGACCGAGGTTCTCGGACAGGACGGGCTCTCCTACGCGCCGGTCGACGACGACGTCCTCGCGGCGCTGCGCCAGCAACTCGCCGGATGGAACGACGATCCCGCCGGATTCGACTGGAACTGGCGTTCGGTGGGCGAATACCTCGATCGGCTCGACGCGGGGATCGCGGTCAACGCGGCGTACCTGGTGCCGCAGGGCACCGTCCGGATGCTCACCGTCGGCTGGGACGACCGGCCCGCGACCGAGGCCGAGATGATCGCGATGAAGGAACTGATCGCGACCGGGCTGGCCGAGGGCGCGATGGGCATGTCGTCCGGCCTCACCTACACGCCGGGCATGTACGCGACCACCGAGGAACTCGTCGATCTGTGCCGGGTCGTCGCTGAAGGCGGCGGTTTCTACAGCCCGCATCACCGCAGTTACGGCAAGGGTGCGCTCGAAGCCTTCGGCGAGATGGTCGACGTCTCCCGGCGTTCGGGCTGCCCGCTGCATCTGGCGCACGCCACGATGAACTTCTCGGTGAACAAAGGCAAGGCACCTCAGCTGCTCGAACTGCTCGACCAAGCGCTCGACGACGGCTGCGACATCACGCTCGATACCTATCCCTATCTCCCCGGCGCCACTTACCTTTCGGCCCTGCTCCCCAGCTGGTCGACCGAAGGCGGACTCGACGCGACACTCGCTCGTCTGTCCGATATGGATATCCGCGAGCGGATCCGTGCCGAGATCGAGGAAACCGGTTCCGACGGCGCCCACGGCGTGCCGATCGACTGGGAGGCCATCGAGATCAACGGCGTCCGCCGGGACGAGAACTCCCACCTCGTCGGGCATTCCGTCGCCGCTTCGGCGCAGCGGGCCGGGAAACCGGCCGCGGGACTGTACTTCGACGTCCTGCTCTCGGAAAAGCTCGGCACGTCCTGCCTGATGCACGTCGGGCACGAGGAGAACGTCCAGGCGATCATGCGCCACCGCACGCATACCGGCGGCAGCGACGGGCTTCTCGTCGGCGCGCGGCCGCATCCCCGCGCTTGGGGCACTTTCCCGCGTTATCTCGCGCGCTACGTCCGCGAGCTTGGCGTCCTCGACCTCGCCGAATGCGTCGCCCACCTCACCGGCCGTGCCGCGGGACGCCTGCGGCTGACCGATCGCGGCCTGGTCCGCGCCGGCTACGCGGCGGACCTCGTGCTGTTCGACCCGGAAACCGTCGCCGACACGGCCACGTTCGACGAACCGCGGCAGCAGGCCGCCGGTATCCCCTATGTCTTCGTCAACGGTGTCGCCGCCATCGACGATGGTCAACCGACCGGCGCCCTCGCCGGCCATTCACTGCGAGCCAGTCGGCGGAGCTGAGATGTATCTGACAAAAGTGACCATACGTGTGAACCCGCCCCGGCCGAAGGCCCCGCTATCGCGGTGGCAGGACGCCCTGTCCGCTCATCGTGACCTTGACGACCAGGCGGCGTCCTGCCGACGTCGATCGCGGTCGCGGGTTCACCAACAAACACCGCGCAACCCCGGGAGTGCCCGATGATCGACTGGCTCCAACATTCGACGGGTGGTCTCCTGACCCTCGCCGCCGTCTCGATCGCGGTCTTGCTGTTCCTCATCATCAAGGTCAAACTCGAGCCCTTCATCGCCCTGATCGTGGTCGGCCTGCTGACCGCGCTGGCCGCGGGCCTGCCGGTGGGCCAGATCGTCGGCTCCGCGCAGAAAGCGTCGGAGTCTCTGCTGGAAAAGGGTTTCGGCGGGATTCTCGGGCATATCGCCGCCATCATCGGCCTCGGCACGATCCTCGGGTCCATTTTGGAGCGTTCCGGCGGGGCGAAAGTGCTCACCAGCGCGCTTCTGCGTGCCATCGGCGAGAAGCGGGCACCGCTGGCGATGGGCCTTGCCGGTTTCGTCTTCGGTATCCCGGTCTTCTTCGACATCGGCATCTTCGTACTGGCGCCGCTGGTCTACGTCGCCGCCAAACAGGGTGGCCGTTCACTGGTGCTGTACGCGCTGCCGTTGCTCGCCGGCCTTTCCATCACGCACGCGTTCCTCCCGCCGCACCCCGGCCCAGTGGCCGCGGCGGGTCTGCTGCACGTGGAACTCGGCTGGATCATCCTGATGGGCCTGGTCTGCGGTATCCCGGCGTTCCTGATCGGCGGCGTCGCGTACTCGACCTGGATCGGCAAGCGCATCGATGTCCCCGTACCGGCTGAGTTCCTGGCGGCGGAAGACGAAGGCGAGAAGGACGAGAACCCGCCGTCACTCAAGCTGGTGGCGGCGATCATCGCGGTCCCGCTGGCGCTGATCCTCGCCGGGACGTTCGGCAGCATCTGGCTCCCGAAGAATTCCGCGCCCGCCGGTGTCGCCGCGTTCATCGGTACCCCGGCGGTCGCGCTGACGATCTCGGTGCTGCTCGCGTCGTGGCTGCTGGGCCTGCGCCGCGGCTTGACCGGCAAGGATCTGAGCGAGCTTTCGGCCAAATCCCTGCGCCCGGTCGCGATGATCCTGCTGGTGGTCGGCGCGGGCGCGTTCTTCGGCGCCGTGCTGTCCGCCACGGGGATCGGCAAGGCTGTCGCGGGTTCGCTGGACAACGCCGGTCTCCCGGTCATTCTCGCGGCGTACGTGATCAGTTGCGGAATGCGGATCGCGCAGGGTTCGGCGACCGTCGCGATCGTGACGACGAGCGGTATCGTCGCGCCGACGGTGGCGACGCTCGGCTATTCGCAGATCCAGCTCGCACTGCTGGTCGTGGCGATTTCCGCCGGTTCGATCATCGCTTCGCATGTGAACGACGGCGGGTTCTGGATCATCTCGCGGTACTTCAACATGACCGTGCCCCAGACCCTCAAAACCTGGACCGTCTTGGAAACCGTCCTTTCCGTTTCCGGTTTCGGCGTGGCAGCATTGCTCATGGCAGTGGTTTAAACCACCTGAAAGCTGGGAGAGATCACGATGACCGGACTCGATCGACGCACCTTCCTCGGCGCCGTCGGAGCGGCTGGCCTCACCACCGTTCTCGGTTCCCACCTCGCGAACGCCTCCGAACAGACCTGCGGACCGAAGGGAACCGGAGCCATTTACCTCAGCAGCTACACCACTTCCGGGCACGGGCTCGATGTCGCTCACCGGGACACCGCCACGAACTCGCTGGTCGTCGACCGGACGATCCCGGGGATCAGCAACGCGTCCTGGTTCGACATCAGCTCCGACCGCAAGACGCTGTACGTGACCAACGAGGACGAAAACGGTCAGATCTCCGCGCTGAGCCTTGCCGATCCCGCGAAACCCAAGCTGCTCAACAAGAAGTCGGCCAAGGGACAGCACCCGACGCATCTGACCGTCCATTCGAGCCAGAAGTACGTGCTGGCCGCGAACTACAGCAGCGGCAGCGTCGTCGTCCTCCCGATCCTCGCGGGCGGGAAACTCGGCGACGTCGTCGATCTGGCCCAGCACAAGGGCGCCGAGCGTGCCGCCCACGCGCATCAGGTGGTCAACGATCCCACCGGCAACTGGGTACTCTCGGTCGACCTCGGCGCTGATTCGGTCTACGTCTACAAACTCGACGTCGCCACCGGGAAGCTGAAGCTGAACCAGCAGCTGAAGCTCCCCTCGGGCGCGGGCCCCCGGCACCTCGTGTTCCACCCGAACGGCAAGTACGCCTACATCCTCGGCGAACTGCGTGCCGAGGTGACCATCGCGGCGTGGAACCCGGCCACCGGGAAACTGGCTGCCGGACAGGTCGTTTCCGCCGTCCCCGCGGGCACGCCCGGCGAGCAGTACCCGGGCGAGATCACGGCGTCCAAGGACGGCAGGTTCGTCTACGCGTCGGTGCGTGGTTCCGACACGATCGCGTCGTTCGGCGTCGGCGAGGACGGGAAGTCCTTGAAGCTGCTGAACAACGCGCCCGTCGGCGGGGTATACCCGCGGCATATCACGCTGGATCCGACCGAAAGCTGGTTCTACGTCTCCAGCGACAAGTCCGGCACGCTCAGCTGGCTGCCGCGTGATCCCGCCACCGGCCTTCCCGGTGCCGTCGCCGGGAAACTGGCTCTCCCCCAGGTCAATTCCGTCTTTTTCGCATAAGGAGAAAATCCCATGAGAACTCGCGTACTGATCGCGGGCCTCGCGGCGCTCGGCCTCGTCTCGGCCTGCGCGCCGGCGCAGAACGCCCCCGCCGCGAGCGGTGGTGACGAGAAGACCGGAACGGTCCGGGTCTGGCTGTTCGACGAGGCCAACCGCGCGCCGAAGGAGGCCGCGGTCAAGGAGGCGATCGCCGAGTTCAAGGCAGCGCACTCCGGCGTCGAGGTCGACGTCCAGTGGGTCCCGGTGGAAGGCCGCGCGGACAAATTCTCCGGCGCCTTCAACGATCCGGCCAGTGCGCCGGACGTCGCCGAGTTCGGCAACACCGACGTCTCCAGCTACGCCGCCACAGGTGCGCTGGCCGACCTCACCGGTGACCTGTCGTCGTGGAAGGAGGGTTCCGACATCCTTCCCGCGGTGCTGGAGACGGCGAAGTCCGGCGGCAAGACGTACGGTCTCCCCTGGTTCACCGGGATCCGCGCGTTGTACTACCGCACGGACATCTTCACCGAACTCGGTCTCAAGCCGCCGGCCACGCTGGCGGAGCTGACCGAGACCGCGCGGACCATCCGGGCCAAGAAGCCGGAGCTGTACGGCATCTCCGTCGGTGGCAAGTACACCTACGCGATGCTGCCGTTCCTGTGGGCGCACGGCGGTGAGATCGCCAAACAAGAAGGCGACAAGTGGAAGTCCACTGTGGACGCCGACCAGGCGAAGGCGGGCGTGACGACGTACGCGAACCTGCTGAAGGCGGACATCTGCCCGCCCGAGCAGTGCGCCAACCTCACCGGCACACAGAGCATCACGGCGTTCGCGGGAGGCAAGGCGGGTATGTCGATCGGCGGTGACTTCAACCGCAAGGCCGTCGAAGCCGGTCAAGTGAAGGGGAAGTACGCGATCCTGCCGATCCCCGGCATCGAGGCAGGCAAGATCGCACCCGCGTTCGCGGGCGGCAACCTGCTCGGCGTGTTCAACGCGACCAAGCGCAAGAGCCTCGCCGTCGAATTCGCCGAACTGCTCGGTGGCGCCAAATACCAGGAGAAGATGTACACGGCCATGGGCAATCTGCCGACGCTCGGCAGTGTCCAGAAGAAGGTCGCCGAGAGCGACCCGTCGGTCAAGCCGTTCGTCGACACGCTCACCGCGGGCACGAAGTTCGTTCCCGCCACCGCGGCGTGGTCGAAGATCGACGCGCAGAACGTGCTGCCGACCGCGATCCAGCAGATCGCGACCGGCGGCAAGGACCCGGCAGCCGCGCTGGCCACCGCCGCCGCCGAGATGAACAAGGCGTTCGGCTAGCCCCACCACCACCTGAACGGACAGACTGCGTCTGACAGTGAGTTACCTATGGTGATCAAAGAAGCCACTCGCACCGCGGCCTCGCCCGCCCCGGCCCGGCGCTCCCCGCGCCATCGCCGGGACGGGCGGGCCGCCCTGCTCTACCTGGCTCCCGGCGGCATCCTGCTGCTCGCCATGCTGGTCTATCCGATTTACCAGCTCGTGCTGATCTCGTTCTACGACTACGGCCAGCCGCAGGCGGTCGGCAACGCGCCGCTGGTGTTCCTCGGCTTCGGCAACTACGCCGACCTGCTGCAGAACCTCCAGTTCTGGGAGGTGCTGGCCAAGACCGTCGGGTTCACCGCGGTCTGCGTCGTGGGCAGCCTCGCGCTCGGGACGGCGCTGGCCGTCCTGGCCACCCGGGTCCGTACCTGGGCGCGGGTGCCGCTGTTCCTGGCGGCGCTGGCCGCATGGGCGACGCCGGCGATGGCGGGGTCGTACGTCTGGCTGTTCCTGTTCGACGCGGACTTCGGCCTGGTGAACGAGGTGCTTTCGGGACTCGGGTTCACCGGGATGGCAAACCACTCGTGGACCTACGGCACCTACGGCACGTTCGGGCTGGTGGCCGCCGAGGTCATCTGGTGTTCGTTCCCGTTCGTCATGGTGACGATGTACGCGGGGATCAAGGGCGTGCCGGAGGAAGTCATCGAGGCCGCGTACCTCGACGGCGCGTCGACCTGGCGCACCACGTGGTCGATCACGCTGCCGATGGTGCGGCCACTGCTGACCATCGCCACGATCCAGTCGATCATCTGGGACTTCAAGATCTTCACCCAGATCTACGTGATGACCAACGGCGGCGGGGTGGCCGGGCGCAACCTCGTGCTCAACGTCTTCGCCTATCAACAGGCCTTCGCCGGACAGGAATACGGTCTCGGCGCGGCACTCGGAGTCGTGATGACCTTGCTGCTGCTGTCCATCACCGGGCTGTACGTCCGGTCGCAACGCCGGGGTGCCGGATGGGTGTGACGACAGCGCCGAAAACCCGTCGAATCACCCGGCCAGGCAGGTTGATCGCCGAGATCGTCTGCGTGGTGATCGCCGGGATGGTCGCGTTCCCGGTGTACTGGATGGTGCTTTCGGCGTTCAAGCCCACCGGGCAGATCCAGGCGGAGAACCCTCGCCCGTGGACGCTGACCCCGACGCTGGAGCACTTCGAACGGGTGCTCAGCGGCGAGGGCTTCGCGATGTACTTCCTGAACAGCGTGATCGTCGCGGTCGTGGTGGTGGCGTTGTCGCTACTGCTGTCGTTCCTGTCGGCGGTGGCGCTGACCAGGTTCAACTTCCGCGGCAAGACCGTGCTGCTGGTGATGGTTCTGGTGGCGCAGATGGTCCCGGTCGAGGCACTGACCATTCCGCTGTTCTTCCTGATGCGGTCGGTCGGCGACGTCGCGCCGTCGTTCGGCACCAACCACCTCGGCTCGCTGATACTGGTGCACCTGGCGTTCAGCCTGCCGTTCGCGATCTGGATGCTGCGTGGTTTCGTCGCCGCGGTGCCACAGGAACTGGAAGAGGCGTCGAAGATCGACGGGGCGAGCCGCATGCGGTTCACCTGGCAGATCCTCTTCCCGCTGGTGGCGCCCGGGCTGGTGGCGATCAGTGTGCTGTCGTTCATCCACGCCTGGAACGACTTCCTGTTCGCCAAGACGTTCATCATCTCCAACACCGAGAATCAAACGCTCCCGCTGGCGATTCTCGTGTTCTTCAAACCGGAGGACACCGACTGGGGCGCGGTGATGGCGGGTTCGACCCTGATGACCATCCCGGTACTGGTGTTCTTCATCCTCGTGCAACGACGACTCGTGTCCGTCATGGGCGGCGCGGTGAAGGGCTGACATGCCTGGCTTCGAAACCCTGCTCCCCCGTCCCGTCTCGGTGGAACCGCTGCCGGGCGAGTGCCCCGTCCCGTCCGAAGTGGACGTCCGGGCCGATGCCGGGCTGCCCGCCGAGGGCTACCGGCTGGAGATCGACCCGTCCGGGGTGACCCTGCACGCCGCCGACGCGGCAGGCGAGTTCTACGGCCGCCAGACGCTGCGGCAGCTCATCGGGCCGGACGCGTTCCGGGCCGCGTCCATCCACCGTGGACAGCGGTCGATCCCGTGTGGGGTGGTGACCGACCACCCGCGCTTCGGCTGGCGAGGCTGTTTACTCGACGTGGCGCGGAATTTCCGGACCAAGGCCGAGGTGTTCCGGTTCGTCGACCTGCTTGCCGCGCATAAGCTCAACGTGCTCAACCTGCATCTGACCGACGACCAGGGCTGGCGGATCGAGATCCCCGAGTTCCCGAAGCTGACCGAGGTCGGCGGCTGGCGGAAGTCGTCCATGGTCGGGCGGCACGACGGCCCGGAACGCGACGGTCGTCCGCACGGCGGGTACTACACGACCGAAGACCTGCGTGAGATCGTCGCGTACGCCGCCGCGCGCGCGATCACGATCGTCCCGGAGGTCGACATCCCCGGGCACGCGCGGGCCGCGATCGCCGCCTATCCCGGACTCGGCCCGGAGACCGAGGAACCGTACGAAGTCTGGACGAGCTGGGGTATCAGCACGTCCCTTCTGAACACGGAGAAGTCCACTGTGGACTTCTTTCGGACGGTTTTCGACCACGTACTGGACATCTTCCCGTCGGAGGTCATCGCACTCGGCGGCGACGAGGTCCCCGGCGCGACCGAGGAACACGGCCGGTTCGTCCGCGAGATCGCCCGGCATCTGGTCGAACGCGGACGCCGTCCGCTCGGCTGGGACGAAGTACTCGAAGCGGGCGACCTGCCGCCGATGGTCATCGGTTCCTGGCAGAGCGAAGCGGCCGGTGCCCTCGCCGCGGCGGCCGGGCACGACGTCGTCATGTGCCCCGAGGACCACGTGTATCTCGACCACCGGCAGTCCGACCACCCCGACGAGCCGATCCCCGTCGGATACCTGCGGACGTTGGAGGACATCTACGGCTACGAGCCGGTGCCCGCGGATTTCCCCGCTGACCGGGCGATTCTCGGCACTCAGGCGCAGGTGTGGTCGGAGCACCTCGACACCGTGCGCCGCGTCGACTACGCCGCCTTCCCACGGTTGAGCGCCTTCGCGGAAGTGGCGTGGAGCAGCCCGGACGGCCGGGACTACGCGGAGTTCCTGCCACGCCTTCGGGACCACCACCTGCCGCGCCTGGACGCACTGGGCGTCGAGTACCGGCCGCTGGACGGACCGCGTCCGTGGCAGACACGGCCGGGGGTTCCGGGACGGCCTCGCTAGTACCTTGCACCCCGCGCGGGGAAGGGGGCCATTATGGAACGATGAGTGATCAGTCCGCGCGGTGGATCGACGCCACCCAGCTCCCTGAAGAACTCGTCGCGCTCCTCGACTCCCTCGGCCATGGCGAGGACGTGCGCATCACCCGGGACGGCAAGACGATCGGGACGATAACGGGCACGGTTCACGAAGAGCGGTTCGCCGCAGCGGCCTCCGAGGACGTCACGGTCGTGGCCACCGCGATGAAGCTGTCGGAGTCGGCGCGGTCCGCCTTGTCCGATCGGCTCGGCCCCGGTTACGTCGTGCTGGACATGAAGTCGGCGCCCACCAGCGTCGATGTCCTGCTGGTACCGCCGGTCAGCCCGCAGCTGATCGCGAACTTCCGGACGCTGTACCCGAAGGCCCGGGTGGTGATCGCGGAAATCGAGGACGCCGAACTCGGAGTCCGCTACGAAGGCCCCGTCCGCCGCCTCCTCGACGCCGGCGCCGAGGTCTACCTCCCGTCCAGCACGATCCCGCGCCTGGCCGAGCACCTGGACCGCACCATGACTCACCTGAACCAGCTCACCGGTGATACGTCGGTGCCACTGACCATCGAATCGCCGCGGGACCAAGCCCGCGAATGAGTGCCGGGGTTCTCGGCTTGTTCATGAAGGAATTGGGACACTCAACGTCCCAGTTCCTTCATGAACGCGGACAAGTTTGTACGAGTCTTGTGCGGAGCCCGGTTAGTGTCCGCGGAATGTCCTGGAAACTGCTCTCCGTGAGCCTGCTCGCCGCGATCGCGAGCACCGGATTCACGGCATCAGAAGTGGCCGCGGCCCCGAAGACCTACTACGTCGACCAAACCCTCGGCAGCGACGCCGCGAGCGGCACCTCGCAGCAGGCACCGTGGAAATCGCTGTCGAAGGTCTCCGTGACCACGTTCGCCGCGGGTGACACCGTTCTGCTGCGCCGCGGCGGAGCTTGGCCCGGCGGCCTCACCGTCAAGGGATCGGGCGTCACGATCGGCGCGTACGGCACCGGCGCCCGCCCGATCGTCAAGGGCAACACCGAGGCGTGCGTCGATCTGCCCGGCAACGACAACCGCGTGCAAGACCTGCAAATCGGCGTCGCGGCCGACGCCGGGCGTTGCTCGTGGGCCGGTGTGAAGGTGTCCGGAGACCGCAACAAGGTGCTGTCGAACCTCATCACCGGAGCGGGCGCGGGCGTGTACATCGCGCCGTCGGCGGACCACACCGAGGTGACGCAGAACGACCTCGTCGACAACAACCACATGACCGTCGTGACCCCGGGCGGCAACGACGACTCCGGCGCGTTCGCCGTACTGGTCCAGGGCAACGACTCCGACATCGGCTGGAACCGGATCAGCGGTTCGATCGCGAAGTCCGACGACTTCGGCGGCCTCGACGGTGCTGCCGTCGAGATTTTCTACGGGTCCCGCAACGTCATCCATCACAACGTCTCCGAGGACAACGAGACCTTCACCGAACTCGGCACGGACGCCAAGGATCCCGACGGCGTCTCGACCGGCAACGTCTTCGAGTACAACGCGGTCTTCGGCGCCAAAACGCGCGGCGGGATCATCACGCGCGGCGCCGAGGACGGCAACGGGCCCGTGCTCGGGACGGTGTTCCGCAACAACTCGCTCCGGCTCTCGAACGCCGAGTCGGAGGGTTTCGTCTGCTACGGCGGCTGCACGAACCAGATGCTGACGATGACGCAGAACGTCGTCCAGGCGGCGTTGAAAGTCGGTTACGCGGATCCGGCCTTCACAGCGACGGATCACAACGTCTACTTCGGCGGGCTGCGGCAGTTCACGGCCGGCGGCACGGACAAGGTGGCGGACCCGAAGTTCACCTCGGCGACGAGCCTCGTGCTGAAGGCGGGAAGCCCGGCGATCGACCTCGGCACGACGAAGTACGACGACCGCGACGTCGACGGGAATCCGGTCTACGCCGGTGCCCGGGTCGATGCGGGGGCCTACGAGTTCCAGGGTTAGTGAGGGGTAAGGCAAAGGTGGCGCCTTCGGGCGAGTGGCGCCTGGGCGCACTCGCGTGCCTGAAGGCGTAACTCGCGTGCTTGAAGGCGCAACTCGCGTACCTGAAGGCGTAACTCGCGTGCTTGAAGGCGTAACTCGCGTGCTTGAAGGCGCAACTCGCGTACCTGAAGGCGTAACTCGCGTGCTTGAAGGCGTAACTCGCGTGCTTGAGCACGCGAGTCACGCCTTCGCCCCTGGCCGCCGACCCCGCGAACAAGTCGGTCACAACGAGCCCGGGCACCACGCCACGATTGCCTTGCCCCTCACTAGAACGCCGTGACGGACTACAGCGTCAGTTGTAGATGCGCTGGATGGCGCCCGCCGCGACGAGCCCGTTGACCCACAGCGAGTTCACGCGCGAAACCTCCTGGGCGTTCGGGTTCGCGTTGGTGCAGGACGGACCGGGGCCGCCGCCGGACATCAGTTCGGAGCACGGACCCTGGTAGTGGTCCGGCAGGCCGAGCGCGTGGCCGGTCTCGTGCGCGGCGATCCGCGTCTGGTCGTACTCCTGCGCCTGCGTGTAGTCGATGAAGATCGTGCCACTGCCGTGGCCGTCGGTCTCGGCATACGAGCCCGAGGGGTCGTTGCCCTCGGTGTAGCGCAGGGTGGCGCCCGACGAGCTCTCCTGCAGCTTCACGTTGGACACCGAGTTGTTCCAGTTCGCCGCGCCCGCCTCGATGGCGGCGCGGAAGCTGGGCGCACCCGAAGCGTCGTAGTAGACCGTGGTTACCGCCGCGGTCTGCTGAGCAGGCTGGACCGCGGCCGTGGCCTGTCCGGCGGTGACCGGGACGGCGAGCAGCGCCAAGCTCACGGACGCGGAGACGAAGAACTTCCTTGCCATGGACCCACTCCTTGTAAGGACAACGGAATGGTTCGTGAATCTAGGAGCGAAACCCACGACATGGCACCAACTTTCGTCGCTTCCGCCAGCTGGTGATTTACCAACACTTTCGTCCTATTGACATGCGCGTGGTCGCATACAACGATGGGCGGCCCGCCGTGTTCAGGGTCGCAGGACGAGCTTGCCGGACGTCGCCCGCGCTTCCAGCTCCGCGAGCGCCTTCGGGCCGTCCGCGAGGTCGTACACCGTCGGCGTACCCGGCGTGCAGACACCGGCGGCGATAAGCGAGCGCAACTCCGCCATCAGGTCCGCGAAGATGCCGGGTGCTTGCTCGATCAGGACGCCGAGGTGCAGGCCGATCACGTGGATCTGATGCCGGAAGTTCAAGTCCCGGTTGGTGATCGCGGCCTCTCCCCCGGCGAAGCCGTAGACGACGACCCTCCCGGTGACGCGCTTGGCGGCGGCGAGACTGGCGGCGAAGTTCGCCCCGCCGACCGATTCGAGCACGAGATCCACGGCGCCAGGGTCCTCCCCGTAGCCGAGGACGCGATCGGCCCCCAGCGCCCGCACGAGGTCGTGTTTACCCGGCGACGCGGTGCCGATCACCGTGGCGCCGTAGTGCTTGGCCATCCGGACAGCCGCTTGGCCGACCGCGCCCGCCGCCGCGTTCACGAGCACCGTCTCGCCGGAAGCCAGGCGCCCCAACGGTTTCAACGCGGCGAGCGCGGTGACCCAGTTCAGGAGCAACCCCGGTGCCTGTTCGTCCGCCCAGCCCTCCGGTACCGGCACCACGCCCGCGGCGGACATGACCATGTACTCGGCGAAAGCCCCGCCGCCGGTACCCAGGACGTGGTCGCCGAGCGCGACCCCGGTCGTCCCCTCGCCCAGTGCGACGACCTCCCCGACACCCTCGAAGCCGGCGACGTACGGCGCCAGAGGGCCACCTTCGTAGGTACCCCGGGTCTGCATGACGTCGGCGAAGTTGACGCCCGCCGCGGTGACCTTGACCAGGATCTCGCCTGGTCCCGGCCTCGGCACGGGTGCGTCGGTGATCAGGTGCAGGTCTTCAGGTCCGTTCGCGGAGTTCTGCCGTAGGGCACGCATCGAAGTCATGATCCGACGCTAAAACCCTCACGTTTGCGTCAGGGTCAAATCGCGCAGGTACACGTCGAGTGCGTCACGGTTACGGGTCATGAGCACGATCCGGCGATCGAGCGCTTCCCGCTGCCGCGCGACCTCGTCGATCAAGTATTCGCACCGCACCTTGGGCCGCACGTCTTCCGGCCCGTCGAGGTACGGCAGGATCTCGCGGATCAGCCGGGTCGGCAGCCCGGCGTCGAGCATCCCGCGGATCCGCAGGACCGCCTCGACCGAGCCGTCGCAGAAGTCGCGGTAGCCGTTGCCCTCGCGGCCGGAACTGATCAGGCCTTCTTCTTCGTAATAGCGCAGCGCGCGGACGCTGACCCCTGCCTTCTGCGCGAGTTCGCCGATCTTCACCTGCCCAGGATAATCACCGGGACGCGGTATAGGCCGTTATACGGTTTTCGGTCTGTACCAGACCTCGGGGCGGCCGACCTGGCCGTAGCGGGGCTCGCGGTGGGCGAGGCCGTTGTCGGCGAGGTATTCGAGGTAACGCCGCGCGGTGACCCGGGAGGCGCCGATCGCGGTCGCGGCCGCACCAGCGGACAACCCGTCAGCGGCCGCGGCGAGGACTTCCGTGATGGACTCCAGGGTCTGCGCACTCATCCCCTTCGGCAGCGACGGCCGCTCGGTGGTGCGCAGGGTGCCGAGCGCCCGGTCGATCTCGGCCTGCCCGGTGACCTCGCCCGACGTGCCGTGGAACTCGGCGTAACGCTCGAGTTTTTCCCGCAGTGAGGCGAAAGTGAACGGTTTCAGCAAGTACTGCACCACCCCGACGGACACGGCGGCCTTGACCAGCGCCAGATCCCGCGCCGACGTCACCGCGATGACGTCGATCGGCAGCCCGGCGGCGCGCAGCGAACGGCAGACCGCGAGCCCATGCGTGTCCGGGAGGTAGAAGTCCAGCAGCACCAGGTCGACCGGCTCGCGCTCACAGAACCGCAGCGCGTCACCGCCGGAGTGGACGACACCGGACACAGTGAAGCCGGGCATGCGTTCGACGTACACCCGGTGCGCGTCGGCGGCCACCGGTTCGTCTTCGACGACCAGCACCTTGATCATCGTGTCGGCCCCTTCGGCGTCTTCAATGGCAGGCGCACGGTGAACACCGCGCCCTCGTCCCGTCCGACATCGATCGTCCCACCGTGCCGCCGCACCGCCTGACCCACCAGTGCCAACCCGAGTCCGTGGCCGTCCTCGGGTTTGGTGGACCACCCGCGCCGGAAGACCTCTTCGACGTCTTCGACACCAGGCCCGGTGTCGGCGACCCGGAGCAGCAGGCCGTCGGCGCCGGACCGCACGGTGACCTCGACGCCGGGCCGTTCGCCGTCGGCCGCGTTTCCCGCCGCCGCGTCGATCCCGTTGTCGATCAGGTTGCCGAGGATGGTGACCAGATCGCGGGGCGGGACGCCGGTGTCCGAGTCGTCCATGACGGTGTCCGGGGCGATGGTGAACTCGACGCCGCGCTCGCTCGCCTCCGCCGCCTTGCCCAGCAGCAGCGCCGCGAGCACCGGTTCGGCGACCGCGCCGACGACGCGATCGGTGAGTTCCTGCGCCAGCGCGAGTTCCGCCGTCGCGAATGCGACGGCTTGTCCGGGACGGCCGATCTCGACCAGCGAAACGACCGTGTGGAGCCGGTTCGCCGCCTCGTGCGCCTGCGAACGCAACGCCTCGGCCAGTCCGCGCACCGTGGTCAGCTCGCCGGTCAGCGCCTGCAGTTCGGTGTGGTCGCGCAGGATCACCACGGTGCCCATCGCCTCGCCGCGCGACCGCACCGGCGCGGTGCTGACGACGAGCACCCTTGCCTCGGTGAGGTGGAGTTCATCGGTGCGCTCCTCCGCCGATCCGAACGCCTCGACGAGATCATCCGGAAGGTCCAATGCGGACAGTTCCCGCCCGACCGGGTCCTCGCCGACGCCGAGGAGCGCGCGGGCGCCGTCGTTGCACAGCACCACGCGTCCGTCGCCGCCGACGAGCAGCAATCCCTCACGCATCGAATGCAGGACGGCTTCGTGATACTCGAACAGGTTGCTCAGTTCCTCTGGCGCGATCCCCCTGGTCTGCCGCCGCAGCCGCGCGCTGACCAGTAGACTGCCGATCCCGCCGACCACCAGTACCGCGACCGCGACGCCGATCAACGGCCACAGGCGTTCCCGCAGTTCCGCGTCGATCGCCTCGACGGTGATGCCGACCGAGACCAGTGCGACCACCTGCCCGCCGGAGCCGAGCACCGGGACGACGACGCGTTCGGACGGCCCCAGCGAACCGGCGTAGGTCTCGACGACCTTGCCGCCGCGCTGTGCCTCGCCGATGTTGCCGATGAACGGCTGCCCGATCAGCTCCGGATTCGGATGGGTGAACCGGATCCCGTTGATGTCCATGATGGTCACGAAGTCCACCCCCGTATCCGCGCGGACACTCTGCGCGAACGGCTGCAGTGTCCTGGCCGGATCCGAAGTGGACAGTGCGGCCGGCACACCCGGCGCGTCGGCCGCGGCTTCGGCGACCGCGGTCACCCGGTCCCTCGCCCGGTCTTTGGTCGCCCTCACGGAATCGAGGTAGGCGAAGGACAGCCCCGCCGCGACGAGCACGAAAAGCACCACGAGCTGAAGGATCAGCAGCTGGCGGGCGAGACTTCCGCGTCTGGTCCGGGTCCGCGTCGTCGGGGGCATCCGCCCATATCAGCACACCCGTGTCGCGGCCGCCCGGCCCGCCCGGCCGGAATTCTCCGGAAGCCGCTCGCGTGAACTCAATGAACACAACCGTGACCCAGCTCACCTGGCCGGGTGATAGTGACCGGCAATTCCCGGAGATCCCCGAGCTGGAGGCAAAGGTGCCTACAACGCCCGAAGCGGCGCCGCGTCGCCGAGACAAGATGCATTACCTGTACCTGGCCGTGATCGCGGCGGTCGTCCTCGGCGTCATCGTCGGGTTCGCCGCGCCGGGTCTCGCCAAGGAACTCAAACCCCTCGGCACCGGATTCGTCAACCTGATCAAGATGATGATCTCCCCCATCATCTTCTGCACCATCGTGCTCGGCATCGGATCGGTGGCGAAGGCCGCGAAGGTCGGCAAGGTCGGGTTGCTGTCGCTCGGTTACTTCCTGATGATGTCGACGTTCGCGCTCGCGATCGGTCTCGTCGTCGGCAACCTGCTGCACCCGGGTGCGGGCCTGCACCTCGACCCGGCCGCCGCCGCGAAGGCGCACACGCAGGCCGAGGGCAGCGAGGGCAGCGTCGACTTCCTGCTCGGCATCATCCCGACCAGCTTCGGTTCCGCCTTCACCGAAGGCCAGGTCCTGCAGACGCTGCTGGTGGCACTGCTGGCCGGATTCGCCGTGCAGAAGCTCGGCACCAAGGGCGAACCGATCCGCCGCGGCATCGAGCACATCCAGCGGCTGGTGTTCCGGATCCTCGCGATGATCATGTGGGCGGCCCCCGTCGGCGCGTTCGGCGCGATCGCCGCCGTCGTCGGTGAGACCGGCTGGGGCGCACTGCGCAGCCTCGCCGTCATCATGATCGGCTTCTACCTGACCTGCCTGGTGTTCGTGTTCGGCGTACTCGGCTCGGTGCTGTGGCTCGGCGCGCGGGTCAACATCTTCACGCTGCTGAAGTACCTCGGCCGCGAGTTCCTGCTGATCCTGTCGACGTCTTCGTCCGAATCGGCGCTGCCGAGGTTGATCGCGAAGATGGAGCATCTCGGGGTTTCCAGGCCGGTCGTCGGCATCACGGTGCCCACCGGGTACTCGTTCAACCTCGACGGCACCGCGATCTACCTGACCATGGCGACGCTGTTCATCGCGACGGCGCAGGACCAGCCGCTCGCGCTTGGCGAGCAGATCTCGTTGCTGCTGTTCATGATCATCGCCTCGAAGGGGGCGGCGGGTGTCAGCGGCGCCGGTATCGCCACCCTCGCCGGCGGGCTCCAGTCGCATCGGCCGGAACTGGTCGACGGCGTCGGGTTCATCCTCGGCATCGACCGGTTCATGTCCGAGGCCCGCGCGCTGACCAACTTCGCGGGCAACGCTGTCGCGACCGTCCTGGTCGGAACGTGGACCAAGGAGTTCGACCGGGAACGGGCGAACCTGGTCTTCAGCGGACAGGCCCCGTTCGACGAAGCCACCCTGATCGACGATCACGCCTCGGATCCCCACGAGGGCAGTGACGGCGACCGGGAGAAGGCCGTGGCGCACGTGTAGTGCCCCGGCGAAATGAAGAACCGCGGTGCGAGGGTCCCCCGTCCTCGCACCGCGGTTCTTCGTATCCGGCAAACTGACTGCCATGCCGGACGCCATCGACCGCTACGTGCCCGCGCGGTATTCGCAGCTTCTGCACGGCAACTTCGCCGCGATGGCGGACTCTCCCGAGGGCGAGGTCTTCCTGCGCGACCTGGTCGAGGACGCCCGGCGGATCACCGGCGACGAACTGGAAGCCCTCTTCGAGGCGGACTGGCGTCCTCGAATCACCGCCGCCTGGCTGATCGGAGCCGACCGCCGGACCGAGTGGCGCGAGCGGATCCGCGAACTGTTCCTGGAAAGCAAGCTGGTCTTCGCCGGGCAGGGCTACTGTTTCGCGCTGGCCCGGTTCGGCACCCTCGCCGACGCCGAAATCCTCGTGTCCTATCTGGACCATTACCTCGCCCGGCCGACCCTGCGCTATGACCAGGCGTGGGCACTCGCGGCCCTGCACCACATCGACGCCGACCTCAGGACCGCGTACACGTCGCGTTATCTGCGGCCGGGCGGCCTGTGGGAGAGCTGGTCCGCCGAGAACAGCACAGATCTGCCGTTCCAGAAGATGTGGTTTGACAAGCTCTGCTCGCATGTCCAGCGGGCCGTGCACGCGGCAGACGTCAGGCGCTGACCCTGTCGTCGTAAACGACCCGGGAAGTGGCGATCGAGTCACGGTGACGTTCCGCCCAGCTCAGCAGGCCGCTCAGTGACGCGTACAACTCCTTCGCCATCGCGGTGGCCTCGTACTCCACCTTCGGCGGCACCGTCGGATACACAGTGCGGACGAGCAGGCCGTCACGTTCGAGGTTCCGCAGCGTCAGCGTCAGCATCCGGCGGCTGATGCCCTCCACCGAACGCTCCAGTTCGGTGAACCGCACCGGGCCGCGCGTGGCCTCCAGCAGGATGCCGATCGCCCATTTGCCGCTGATCCGGTTGATCACCTCGAGCACGGTGCACGCTTCGAGTTTTTCCGGGTCGACCACGTTGGCCTGCACGGTCACATCAGTGTTCCCCTGGGACATCAAAGTGCCTCCTTCCGGCAGGGAACAGAGTCACACAAGATGGGCGCTGTTACAAGGGATGCACCAAGGCATCACCTGGGGAAATAGTCACAGATTGGCCGATCCATGCCTCAACGTGCCCTCGCTCTGGCCGTACTCTGCGCTGTCTCGCTGATGGTCGTCCTCGACGGCTCGATCGTCGCCGTCGCGCTGCCCGCGATCCAGAACGACCTCGGCTTCACACCGTCCACCCTGGCCTGGGTGGTCAACGCCTACCTGATCGCCTTCGCCGGGCTGCTGCTGTTGTCCGGCAGACTCGGCGACCTGATCGGCCGAAAACGGGTCTTCCTTGCCGGGCTCAGTGTGTTCACCCTCGCGTCACTGCTGTGCGGGATCGCGCAGGACCAGACCCAGCTCATCGTGTTCCGCTTCCTGCAGGGCGCGGGCGGCGCCCTCGCGTCGGCCGTCGTACTCGGCATGATCACCACGCTCTACCCGGAACCGCGGGCGCGGGCGAAGGCCATCGGCGTCTACAGCTTCACCCAGGCCGCAGGAGCTTCGATCGGGCTCATCGCGGGCGGGACGCTCACCCAGCTTCTCGATTGGCACTGGACGTTCTTCATCAACCTGCCGATCGGCGTGGTGGCGCTGGTGCTGGCCGTCCGGCTGCTGGCGGACGATCGCGGAGCCGGACCGCGTGGCGGCACCGACATCATCGGCGCCGGACTGGTCACCGGTGGGCTGATGCTGCTGGTCTACACGATCGTCAAGGCCGAGGAATACACGTGGGCCGACACCCGCACGCTCGCGCTGCTTGCCGTGTCCCTGCTGCTGCTCGCCGGTTTCGTGCTCCGGCAGGCCAGAGCGCGAAACCCGTTGCTGCCGCTGCGGATCTTCCGCTCGCGGGCGGTGTCCGGGGCGAATACGGTGATGGTGCTGATGGTCGCCGGATTGTTCGGCTTCCAGTTCATCACCGCGCTCTACCTGCAGCGGGTACTTCAGCTCGACGCGCTGAGCACCGGCTTCGCGTTCCTCCCCGCCCCGGTCTCGATCGCGGTGATGTCGCTGGTCTTCGCCGAGAAACTGAATCACCGCTTCGGGGCGCGGGCGGTGCTCGTCACCGGGCTCTCCCTGGTCGCGGTGGCGCTCGGCTTCCTCGCCACGGTCGAAGCGGACGGAAACTACGTGGTGGACGTCCTCCCCGCGCTCGTCCTGATGGGCGTCGGGTTCGGCGCGGCGATGCCGGCGCTGATGGGCCAGGCGATGTCCGGGGCCGCTCCCGCCGACGCCGGGGTCGCCTCCGGGCTGATCAACACCACCCAGCAGATCGGTGCCGCCATCGGGACCGCTGTCCTCGCGACGGCGGCCGCGTCCCGCACCAGTTCCCTGATGGCCGAGGGCACAGCCGTACCCGAGGCGCTGACCAGCGGCTACCGGACGGCGTACGCCCTGAGCGCGGGCCTGCTCGCGCTCGCCGTCTTCGTCTCCGCGGTGGTACTGCGCGAGCGGAAGCCTCAGGAGGTGATCGTCGCGTAGGCCCACTCGGAGACCTCCACGCCGAGGCGTACCTCGGCGTCGCCTCCGGGGTTCCACACCCCGCTGCCGCCGAACGCGACCATCCCGCCGGTCTTGCCGGTGTATTGGGAAAGCACCACCCACATCCCGTGTCCGGTCGCGACGCCGACCTGGTCGAGCAGCCGGTCTTCCTCGCCCTCGCTGAAGAGCGCACTGAGCACGTAGACCTCGGCACCGGCTTCGGCGAGTTCCTGCGGATGGTCCGGATTGGCGGCGTCGAGGCAGATCGCGAGTCCGAGCCGCCTGCCCGCGACCTCGACGATCACCTGCCGCGTACCCGGTTCGAAGAGCTCCTCTTCGCTATTGTGGAGATTGCGTTTCGCATAGGTGGCAACGGTTTCGCCGCTCGGGCCGAGGACGAGCGAGCCGATGTGCCGCCGTCCGTCCGCCAGGAGCGGAAGCCCGATGACGGCATGGACGCCGGCGGCCCGGCAAGCCTCCCGGAGCGGTTCGAGGCGCGGGTCGTCCGGGGTCAGCCAGAGCCCCGGATCGGCGGCGAGCGCGTCGAACTCCAAGCCGGTGAGGGAAAGTTCGGGGAAGACGCAGAGATCGGCCTCCGCGACCCGGAGCAGCCGGGCGTGTTCGGCGATGTTCGCGGAAAGATCCGCCGGGACGGTGAACGGCTGCACGGTGGCGACACGCATGACCGGAGCCTAGCCCGCCAGCGCTCCCAGATACCCCCGTAATCCGTGTTGTCCCCGTCGCATCATGAGTGCGTGGTTGATCCGGAACACCGGCCTGGCGATGCGATCGAGCTTGCGCAGCAACGGTTTCCGCGCCTCGACCTCCTGGGTGATCTCCAAGCGGGTCCCGTCCCCGTCCGGGCTCAGCTCGCCGTCCAGTGTCCCTTCGAGATCGCCGCTGAGCAGGACCCGCACCCGGCCCGCACCCTCGTCCTGCTGGTCGCGATGCATCCGCAGGGTCAGCTCGTACGGCAACCGGGATCGGCAGACGAGTTCGGCGGTGTCTTCGTCGACCTGGCTCACCGAACGGACGTCACGCCACCACAGCGGATACGCGGCGAGGTCGACGACGGCGTCGAAGACCGCCTTGGGCGAGGCGGGCAGCATCCACGTGTCGCGGAAGCGGTACCTACCGCCTCCGCGGCCCGTGTGCGCACTCGTCATACCCGCGCCGACACCAGGTTGCGGCCGTCCATGGTCACGACGTCGACCGAGGCCACGTCGTCGGGAGCGACCAGTGCGGAACCGTCGATCCCGGTGCCTTCCTTTTCGCCCTTCGCCGAAACCAGCCAGCTGCCGGCGTTGATCCGCTCACCGTTCTTGGTCACCACGACCAGCTGGCACTTCTCGCCTTCGCGGACACCTTCGGCCTTGGCGTGCAACCGCACCCAGCCCACCGCCGGAACGACCCGGACCGCCAGCCGCGTACCCGTGTCCTGATCGGTGGCCGCGAGATCGCGGGTTCCCGGCACCGGGGCCGTCGCCGTCGGCACCGGCAATGCCACCGTCGACGGCTCTGGCGCGGTCTGTCTACCGACCAGCACACCCGCGCCCAGCGCCACGACGACCAGCACGGCCGCACCGGCCACGGCGAGGAACCGCCGCGGTTTGCGTTCCTCGGCGCCTTCTTCTTCGCGGACCTGCCGCAGCGTGCGCTGCAGGAGCAGATCGCCTCCGTCCGGCGGCCCGTCGAGGAACGCCTCCGGCGGCACCTCGTCGAGGTGGAATCGCAGCTCACCCAGCTCCCGCACCTCGCGACGGCACGCGGAGCAGTTCGCCAGATGCGTCTCGAACGCGGCCGCCTCCGCCGGGTCGAGACCACCGAGGACGTAGGCGGCGATCTGGCCCTGGTCGTGTCCCACCGCACTCATCGCGCCACCTCCCTTCCGGTTCCCGACATCACGGCTCTGAGCGCGCGTAACGCGTAATAAGATCTCGACTTAACGGTACCCGGGGCCACGCCAAGGGATCTCGCCGCTTCGGCCACCGTCCGGCCCCGGTAGTAGATCTCCACCAGTACCTCACGGTGTTCCGCGGACAGGCCGTCCATCGCCCCGAGCACGGCCATCGAGTCCACGACGCTCTGCGCGTGATCCCGCTGGACCGCCGGGGCAGGCACGCCTTCTTCGGGTTCCGCCACTTCCGGTGGCCTTGCCGCCCTGGCCCGCGCGCGGTCGGTGATGATGTTGCGGGCGACCGTGAGCAGCCAGCCCCGCACCGATCCCTTCCCGTCGTTCTCCAGGTCTTCGGCATGCTTCCAGGCCCGGACCAAGGTCTCCTGCACGACGTCTTCCGCCGCCGCGCGATCCCCGGTCAGCCGCGTCGCGTACGCCAGCAGGCTTCTCCCGTGTTCGGCGTACAAGTGCCGGACCAGGTCCTCGCCCTTGGCCTTCTTCGGCCGCCGGCCTCCGATCGCCACTCGTGTCCTTCCGACGGTCTTCTGGGTCGGCGAGGACAGTACTGCAACCCGCGGGGGCGAGGTGGATCGTTCGGCGCGCGCCGCGATCGAACTGTGCATCGGCACCGGCCTCTCCTCGGTTTTCCATGGCCGCCTCCTCTTGCCTCCCACACGGCCGTGCTCGCGGGACGGTTCAACCGGGTTTTCCGGGCTCTTGTCGATCACCGGGCGCGCTCGTATGCTGACGCCTCCGGATCCCGCCGCCGCCTGATTCCCGGGAGGCTGAGGCGTGCCAAGGAAACTGGCTGCCGTTTTGCTCGCGGTTCTTTTCGCGGCCGGTTGCGCCGAGGAGCCCGGTTTCACCGCGACGCTCTCAAATCCGGTGAGCGTCGACCTGAGCTGGCCCGACGACGACCCGGACGTCGCGGGCCGGATTGTCGAATACACCACCGATCCGAACGGCGAGTACACGATCCTGCAGTTCGTTCCGCCACGGCGGACGAGCTACCGGCATCCGGACCTGATCCCGGAAACGCGGTTCTACTACCGGATCCGGCCGTTCTACGGCCCCGTTTCGGAGGCTGTCACCGTTTCCGGCCCCACGACGGCCACCGCTGCCGGGCCTGCGGTGCCGCTGCGTTCGGGCGGACAGGGAGCGGCTCCGGCGGCGTTCCGGGCGGAGCCCGCACCCGAAGAGATGGTGCGGTTCACCTGGGACGACCGGTCGACCGACGAGGACGGTTTCCTCGTGGAGATCAAGAAACCCGGCTCTCCGGACTTCGTGCCGATCGAGATGTCGGAGCCGGGAACCACGACAGCCGGGCTCGCGACGATGCCGGGTGAGGAGGGCTCTTCGTACCGGCTGCGTGCCTTCTACTACGGACCCGCTTCGCCGGTGCTGGACCGGACGACGGGGAAGGGCTGAGCTCCCCCTCCCGATGCCATGAACGGCCCGTTACTGGCAAAATTCGCCAGTAACGGGCCGTTCATGGCATTTACCTGGTTCAGTCCAGAACGGTCTTCAGGAACTCACCCGTGTAGCTCTCCTCCACCGAAGCGACGTACTCCGGCGTCCCCTCGGCGATCACGGTGCCACCACCGGAACCACCTTCGGGGCCCATGTCGATGACCCAGTCCGAGGTTTTGATGACATCGAGGTTGTGCTCGATGACGATCACCGTGTTGCCCTTGTCCACCAGCCCGTTGATCACCCCGATCAGCTTGCTGATGTCCTCGAAGTGCAGACCGGTGGTCGGCTCGTCGAGGATGTAGACCGTCTTGCCGGTGGACCGCTTCTGCAGCTCGCTGGCGAGCTTGACGCGCTGCGCCTCGCCACCGGACAGCGTCGGCGCGGGCTGGCCGAGCCGGACGTAGCCGAGGCCGACGTCGACAAGGGTGGCCAGGTGCCGGTGGATCGCCTTGATCGGCTCGAAGAACTCGGCCGCTTCTTCGATCGGCATGTTCAGCACGTCGGAGACGGTCTTGCCCTTGTAGTGCACCTCGAGGGTCTCCCGGTTGTACCGGTCGCCCTTGCACACCTCGCACGGGACGTAGACGTCCGGCAGGAAGTTCATCTCGATCTTGATCGTGCCGTCACCGGCGCACGCCTCGCACCGGCCGCCCTTGACGTTGAAGGAGAACCGGCCCTGCTGGTAGCCGCGGACCTTCGCCTCGGTGGTCGCGGCGAACAGCTTGCGGACGTGGTCCCATACGCCGGTATAGGTCGCCGGGTTGGACCGCGGGGTGCGGCCGATCGGCGACTGGTCGACGCGGACCAGCTTGTCCACGGCGGCGAGGCCGTTGATCCGGGTGTGCCGCCCGGGGACCTGACGCGCGCCGTTGAGCTTGTTCGCCAGCACCGTCGCGAGGATGTCGTTGACCAGCGTGGACTTGCCGGAACCGGAGACGCCGGTGACCGAAACGAGGCAGCCGAGCGGGAACGACACGTCGAGACCGCGCAGGTTGTGCTCACGCGCGCCGACGACGGTCAGCTGCCGCTTCTTGTCGACCGGTCGCCGGATCGCCGGGATCTCGATCTTGCTGCGGCCCGAAAGGTAGGCACCGGTGATCGATTCCTTGTTCTTCAGAATTTTCTTGTACGGTCCACTGTGGACGATGTGGCCGCCGTGCTCGCCCGCGCCGGGGCCGATGTCGACGACCCAGTCGCTGGAGCGGATGGTGTCCTCGTCGTGCTCGACCACGATCAGTGTGTTGCCCAGGTCGCGCAGCCGGACCAGCGTCTCGATCAGCCGGTGGTTGTCCCGCTGGTGCAGCCCGATCGACGGCTCGTCCAGCACGTACAGCACGCCGACCAGGCCGGAGCCGATCTGGGTCGCCAGCCGGATCCGCTGCGCCTCGCCACCGGACAGCGTCCCGGAGGCACGGTCGAGCGAGAGGTAGTTGAGCCCGACGTCGAGCAGGAACCGCAGCCGCGCCTGGATCTCCTTGAGCACCGCGCCGGCGATCACCGTCTCACGTTTGCCGAGTTCCAGCTCTTCGAGGAACTGCGACGCTTCCGCGATCGAGAGGGCGCAGACCTCGGCGATCGAACGGTCGCCCTTTGTCTTGTGTTCGAGGGTGACCGCGAGGATCTCCGGCTTGAGCCGCGTGCCCTGGCAGGCCGGGCACGGGACCTCGCGCATGTAGCCCTCGTACCGCTCGCGCATGTACTCGGACTCGGTCTGCTCCTGGCGCCGCTCGAGGAACGGGATGACACCCTCGAAGCTCGCGTAATAGGAACGCTGGCGGCCGTAGCGGTTCTTGTAACGGACGTGGACCTGATCGTCGACGCCGTGCAGGACGGCCTTCTGGATCTTCGCCGGCAGCTTGCGCCACGGGGTGTCCATCCGGAAGCCGACGGTCTCCGAAAGCGATTCGAGCAGGCGGATGAAGTAGTCCGCGCTCTGGCCGCCCGCCCACGGCGCGATGGCGCCCTCGCCGAGCGACATCTCGTCGTCCGGCACCACGAGTTCCGGGTCGACCTCCTTGCGGACGCCGATGCCGGAGCATTCGGGGCAGGCGCCGTAGGGCGCGTTGAACGAGAACGACCGCGGCTCGAGGTCCTCGATCGCCAGCGGATGGCCGTTGGGGCAGGCGAGGTTCTCGGAGAAGCCGCGGATGCGGTGCGGATCGTTCTCCGGCAGGTCGACGAATTCCAGCTCGATCAGGCCGTCTGCGAGGCGAAGCGCCGTCTCGACCGAGTCGGTGAGCCGCTGCTGCGAACTCGCCTTCACCGAGAGCCTGTCGATGATGACGGCGATCTGGTGCTTCTCCTGCTTCTTCAGCTTCGGCGGGTCGGTGAGCGGGTAAATCGTCCCGTCCACCACGACCCGCGCGTAGCCCTGCTGCTGCAGGTTCTCGAAGAGGTCGAGGTACTCCCCCTTGCGTCCGCGCACGACCGGCGCGAGCACCTGGAAGCGGGTGCCCTCGTCCATGGCGAGCACCTGGTCGACGATCTGCTGCGGGGTCTGCTTGCTGATCGCCTCGCCGCACTGCGGGCAGTGCGCCTTGCCGGCGCGGGCGTAGAGCAGGCGCAGGTAGTCGTAGACCTCGGTGATGGTGCCGACGGTCGAACGCGGGTTGCGCGAGGTGGATTTCTGGTCGATCGACACCGCGGGCGAAAGACCCTCGATGAAGTCGACGTCCGGCTTGTCCATCTGGCCGAGGAACTGGCGCGCGTACGCCGACAGCGACTCGACGTAGCGACGCTGCCCTTCGGCGAAGATGGTGTCGAAGGCGAGGCTCGACTTTCCGGACCCGGACAGACCGGTGAACACGATCAGGCTGTCGCGGGGCAGGTCGAGATCCACACCGCGGAGGTTGTGCTCGCGGGCGCCGCGAACAACGAGGCGATCAGCCACGCCAGGGTCCCTTCAGGTTTCATTCTCAGCTGCGGTCGCCGTCCCGGTAAAGAGCTGCACGGGCGGCCGCCACCATGCTACGAGGCACCACCGACAGAAACTGATTCCGAGTCCTTGACCTGCGGTTTTCCGGGCTCTACGGGGCGGTCGCGGCGGCGGGCGGTCAGCCATCGGTGGATCGGCCGTTCCACTCCCGCGGTGATCGCCCAGCCCCCCAGCACGGCGGCGGCCAGCACGAGCGGGAGGCGTAGCCAGCCGGGGACCCCGACGTTCAGCAGGGTGCGGGCCAGGATGTAACCCAATTCCTGGTGCACCAGATAAAGACCATACGAGATGCCCGCGAGCCAGGTGACAGCCGGGGCGATCCGGGCCATTCCGGGGACCCGCCAGTCCGGCCCGCGCGCGGCCAGGCACACCAGCAGGAGCATGATCGCGAACCCGATGGCCGACGGCCAGCGTTCGGGATCGTTCGGGAGTGCCTGATGGAACGGGAAGACCTGCAGGTCCTGCGCGGAAAAGGCGGCGAGCACGAAGAGCGCCAGATGCCAGTGCGCCAGCCGTCGTCTCGACCACAGCCAGATCGCGATCCCGACCGCGAAAAGGTGTACCCGGTGCAGGCCGAGACCGTAAAAGAGGGTCTCCACGAACCGGGGGCTGGAAACCGGGTCGAACACGACGAACCGGAGGAAGAGCGGGACCAGGATCAGCGTCCACAGCAGCCCCACGGTGAGCCGATGGGTGCGTCGGCGGCGTGGCCACAACAGGGCCGCCGCGGTGAAGGCCATCAGCTGGACCGGCAGCGTCCAGTAGGCGCCGTCGAGGTAGTAGAAGAGCTCGTAACGCCAGCCCCACTCCTGGACCATGCCCAGGTTGGCGAGCAGATCGGCCCAGCCGGGGACGTACCACGGCGACGGGTCGGTGGGCGGCCCTTGCGGGACGCCGAACAGGAACCCGGTGACGCCGGGCGGGAACGGCAGGCCGCTGAACCGGATCGTCGCGTACCGGGCGACGACGTAGGTGACGATCACCGCGGCCAGATACGCGGGCACCAGCCGGGCGATCCGGCTCCGCAGCCACCGCCCAGGTTCACCCTTTCGAAGGCTCGCGCACACGAAGAAGGCGGAAATCACCAAAAGTATGGCCGCACCGAACTGCGCGGTGACCCGAACGGGGTACCCCGTCAGTTCAGGATGCAACAGAGCACCCTGATGAGTGACATGCCCGAGGGTGACCGCGAACACGGCGACCACGCGAAGGACGTCCCAGCTGATCTTGCGTGGAGTGCGTGTCACTGTCGAAGGGTCGGGCACGGGTGTCCTGTGGCTCGGCTGGCAAGGCGACGCGAGCCTACGTGTCATGGCTGTGCGGCGCCTGTGCGGGTGGAACCGATTGCAGGGGAACGACTACCGTGTGCGCTGTGAACATCGTCGAGACGTACACCGGACATGTCGAGCCCGGCGGTGACGCCGCCCGTCGCACCCTGGACGCACTCACCATCACGAAGCTGTCGGTCGGTCCGATGGACAACAACGCGTACCTTCTCGTCTGCCGCGCCGACAACGAGGCACTGCTGATCGACGCCGCGAACGACCCGGACCGGATCTCCGACCTCATCGGCCACGGCCCCGACCGGCCCGCGCTGAAAACCGTCGTGACCACCCACCAGCACCAGGATCACTGGCAGGCCCTCGGCGCCGTCGCCGGCGCGAACGGCTCGAACACCGCCGCCCACCCCCTGGACGCCGAGCCGCTGCCGATCCCCCCGGACTTCCTCGTCGAACACGGCGACACGGTCAAGGTCGGCCAGACCACCCTCGAGGTGATCCACCTGCGCGGCCACACCCCCGGCTCGATCGCACTCCTCTACCGCGACCCGGCCGGGCACCCGCACCTGTTCACCGGCGACTCACTGTTCCCCGGCGGCGTCGGCAAGACGAACTCGCCGGAGGACTTCAAGTCACTGGTCGATGACGTGTCCTCGCGGATCTTCGATGAGCTGCCGGATGAGACGTGGTTCTACCCGGGGCACGGGGATGACTCGACGCTGGGTGAGCAGCGTCCGCACGTGGCGGAGTGGCGCGAACGCGGCTGGTGAGGCAACGGGGTTACGCGGAGTACGCTCCGGTTGCGCTCGATCGTGTCTCAATCGGGGCTCGTACTCGCGAGCGGCACGGTCAGACTGGAAGCTGTCGCCGCAGTCCTTGCGGCGTGGCGTCTTCGAACGATGGCACCTACGTCTGGGGCAGCCCTAGCGGGAACGCACCTGCTCAGACACCGACGACCTCGACCATGCTGCCCAGGCCTTTGAAGTCGTCTTCGTTCCGGGTATACAGCGGTAGCGCTCGCGACGACGCGATGGCGGCGATCATCAAATCCATCCGCCGGGGCTTTGGGTCCCGGTTCGCCGCAAGAACCAGCGCGACCAGCGTTCCATAACGGGCGGCCGCATCGCCATCGAACGGCAACGGGGCGAAATCGACGATGGCGGCACCGAGCTTCTCGGTACGCGCCGCTCGGACGGCAGCCCCCTTCGCCATCGCGACTCCCTGATGTAACTCAGCCATGGTGACAGCGGTGAGTTCCGGGATCTTCGGCAGCGCCGCAGGGTCAAGCAGACCAAGGTCGATGTAAGTACAGGTGTCGAGCACACCAGCTTCGTGACGCTCAGCCAAGACTCTGCTCCCACACGTCGTCAGAACCAACACGGTCTTCGGTACCGAAGACCTCGTCAGCTTCTTGCCGCATCTGGGCCGCTTCGACCTTCGGCAACCCTCGATGCCTCTGGACCAGCTCCTCAGCGGTCAGACGCCGCCTACGAGATATCGGACGCAGCTCAGCCACTTCGACACCGTTGCGAGTGACGTGGTAAACCTCGCCAGCCTCGACAGCATCCATGACGGCAGCGGAGTTGTTACGAAACTCGCGCTGAGTGATCACCTTCATGAGATGAGTGTAGCCAGGTGTAGCTCACAGGGCTACACCTGAGCTGCCCTGTGGACCGTTGACGCGATACGCTGTCCCCAGGCGGCGTAGGCAAGACGAACTCGCCGGAGGACTTCAAGTCACTGGTCGACGACGTGTCCTCGCGCCTTTTCGATGAGCTGGCGGATGAGACGTGGTTCTACCCCGGTCATGGGGACGACTCGACGTTGGGTGAGCAGCGTCCGCACGTGGCGGAGTGGCGCGAACGCGGCTGGTGAGCTGACGACGTTCCCAAACGGGGCTGCCTAAAACATAGGCAGCCCCGTTTCGTTTGCACTGAAACCGGACGGGCCTCATCGAGAGGCCGACATGACCGTTCTACTACCCATTCTCGCCGCCATCGGCCGGGGGCTTCTTCACGGGCTGATCACTCGGCAGGCCACTCGTACGTCAGCTCGTACAGGTTCGCCGGAAGGACGATGTCGTTCATCTCCAGAGGCCTGTCGTTCGTGCTGTAGGCGACGCGGGTGATCGTCATGACCGGCACGCCGCCCGGAAGCTGTAGAAGCGTCACTTCGTCAGGCTTTGGCATTCGGGCGCCAACGTGTTCGGCGAAGGCGCCGATCATGTGACCGGCCTCTTCGAGCCGTGCGTAAGCGCCACCTTCGCCGGTGTTGACCTTCTCGATCAGGGTGCCGCGCGTCAGTTCGCGAGGAAGGCGCGACACCGCGAGCTGAGCAACCAGCCCATCGGCCCGCATCACCCGATCTCTCACGGTCAGTTCGGTTCCGACGTCCACCCGGAGGAACTCGGCCGCTCGCTCATCGGCGCGCTCGAAACGGACCTTGATGTTGCTCGAAGCGGCAAAGCCCTTCGCCGCGGCCTCCGCCAGGAAGGCGCCTTCGTTCCGTTCGCGTGCTGCACGCGACAACCGCGACCGCGCTAGACGCTGGATATTCGACGGCGGCCGGACGAACACGCCGCGTCCGTGTTCGACGTTGACCACGCCTTCGGAGCGAAGCAGGTTGACCGCTTCGCGGACGGTCGGCCGAGAAACGCCGTAGGTATCGATCAGTTCGCGTTCACTCGGAAGCTTGGCGCCAGGTGGGTACTCACCGGCGTGGATCTTCTTCCGAAGATCGGTCGCGACTTGCCGGAACGCTGGCACTCCACTCGTGCGATCCATCATGGCAAGCATTCTCCACTCGCCAGCTCGTCTTGACCAGTTGCCCGGCACATGTCACCTTTAAATGGTCAAGACGTCATGACGAGTAACGGTGAGGATGTAGCCATGGGGACGAGCGTCACCGAAGCGGCGGGCTTGAGTCGGGTCACCGAAGCCGACTACGCACAGCGCTACTACACCGACGACGGTTTGGTTCACGACTACCTCAAGCGCGAGCTTGCCGATCCCGGCTTCGTCCACCTGACTCCGTGGTGCCAACGGGGGAACCTCTTGCCCGCTCAGCACTTGCGGCGGAAGGTCGACAGACACCCGGTCGCGCGGCACTCCAAGCACCAGCTCTGCCCGCCGTGCGTCCATGAGCGTCACGAGATGCGGCAGGGACGGCCGTCGTGAAGACCGAAAACCCTCCGGCCGTTGTCATGACTCGCAACGCTCGGCCGTTGCCGGACGAGAAATGCCCGTGTGGCAACGAACCGTCATGGGTCAGGGTCGAGACCTATGACGACGGAACCGAAGTCCGTGTGCCTGTCTGCGGGTACTGGCCATGAGCGTCGTCCTGTACCTCGATCAGGCCCGGCTTCAACCGGTCCTCGACGATGCCTGGCACCGGGTCGCCATGATCAGCTTCACCGGCGGGACTCTGACGACCCTGTGCGGCGAGACCGACGACATCGAGTACAAGCCCGCCGCACTGCGCCCCGGGGCGCTCAAGACGTGTTGGGAATGCGACACGGCCTATCGGCGAAGCCACAACATCGCTTCGCCGCCGGGCGGACGGCACACCTGATCCCCCGGTCGACGTGCCTGCCCCTCGCTCGTGCGCCGACCGGGTTCCAGACCACCGCGTCCCGACAGAAGGCACGGTGAGGGCCCCTGGCGAGCGGGCCCGCATGGGGAGCGAGGTCCCGGCGAGGCAGCAACCCGCCGGGGCCTCGCGTCCCGCACCAACGACAGGATGGCAATGCTGAACAACGACATCGCGGTGCACGATCTGGGCGAGACACTCCGGCGGGAATACGAGGACGGGGCGACGATCGCCAATCTCAAGGCTCGCCATGGCCTCACCTATCACCGGGCGCGGGTGCTGCTGCTGGCGGCAGGCACGACGCTACGCAAGAACGGCCTGTCACCAGTCGTACCGGCGTTGCGGAGCATGGTGATCGCCTACGAACACGGGATGACCATCCCCGAGGTCGCCACAAGCTTCGGCTTCACGTACAGCGTGATGCGGCGGAAGCTGATCGCGGCGGGAGTCACGCCCCGGCGGAAAGGCCGTCGGCTTGTTAGGCCGACGGCCTCGTCTTCGGCCTCCGCTACTTCGCCGCCCGAAGGGTGGCCAATACGCTGACCGCCGCTTGACGCGCGGCGTCGCACGGGTCCTTCTTGCCGATGTTGCCCTCGGACTGCTCCGCCGTGACGGTAACGGTCTGGTCGTCGCTCGTGCCGAGCGCGACCGCGCATCCGCCCTCGGCGCGCTTGGCAAGCACCTCGTACGCGGTCACGGGGTAGCCCTCGATCGGTTCAAGCGGTTCGACGATCTTGTAGGCGCCGCCCTTGGCGGCGTAGACGGCAGCCGTCCCGCCGTCCGGCCCGTTGCCGATGACCACGTTGATCGAAGGACGCGTCGTGGACGGGGTGACCCACACACACGCAGGTCCTGCCGACTCATTCCGCGGCGTGGCCTCGACTTTCGGCCCGATGAGGTCTTGGGCCTGCGTGCTGGTGAGAGCGTCGCACGGTACCTGCCGGAACCGGGTGAGATCGATCGGCACGCTCACCTTGGGTACATCAGGCCCGGGCACCTGGCCGGCCCAACTCGACGGCGCCGGGCTGGTCCCGCCCACCGACGGTGTCGGGTTTCCATCGTTCGGAGTGGAGCAGGCCGTCAGGAACAGCGCTGCCGCGCCGAGGACCAGGATCGTGCGTCGCCTCACTAGATGCCCTTCGACTGCTGGTTGATGTCCTCGGTGGCCCGCTCCTCGGCGGTGGCGTACCTGCCGAGCGCGACCACGTACTTATCCGCCATCGTCTCGCAGTAGGCGACGCGTTCCCGCAGAGCCGTGATGAGCGCCTCGCCAGAAGATCGGACGAGTTGGGCGTTATCCCCGCTCGCGTACTCGGCGCCCGGCGGCTGTGCCTTGGCGATGTGCCCCGCGTCCACGATGTCATTCCGGTATTCCTGGGCGAGATCCCGCCACTCCTTGACGAGTTCGTGCAGGGTGGCCTCGTCGTACTTGAACCCCGCACCCTCCGGAAGAGGCTCGCCGTATGACCCACCGGCGGGCGGGGCCTTGCAGACCGCGCCCGGGTCGAAACCTGGCTGGTAGGCAGGCGCTCCCTCAGGCATGGGTTACCCTTCTGCCCGAAAGACACCACCTCGAAACGACCGCCATCGCGGAACCCCTCCCCTAATGTTCATCTCGATCGTCCCTCGACGGCCGAGCATAGGGCATCGTTCCGCGACCAGGGGGCTACTCAGCGAAGTCGCTGTTCGCGCGCTCACCCGAAACGCAGAAAAGACCCTACCCTCCGCCATACGGGAGGGTGGGGCCTTGTGCTGTGAGTCAGCGCTTCCGAGACATCTTCGGCTTCTCGCCGCCTTCGGGCTCGCCGTATGCGGCGACGATGGCCGCCTCGGCCGGGACGTTCGCCATGGCGACCTCGTCGCCTTTGAACTGCTCGACGATGCCAGCCTCGGCAGGCATGTCGGGCGGCTTCGGACCGTTCGCCCACGCCGCGTTGTCCGGGTGGGCGGGATTGAACTGGGCGCTGGGGTGATACTCCTGCTCGCTCATGGGCGGGCTCCTTTCATCGCGCGGTGTCACGCCTTCGCGGCGAGCGCGGCCAGCACACGGTCGAGCTTCGCCGCCAGTTCGGCCTGCACCTTCTCGATCGCACTGAACCGACTGTCGTGTTCCTGCTTGAAGTCGATGGCGTCCTTGTTCGACGCGCGGAGGAAGTCGACCGGTGTGAGTCTGATGTGCGGGTACTTCTTGGACGGGAAGCCGGGGAACCCGGCCTTGACGTCCTCGGTGCCCGTCAGCTGGCCATAGATTCGTTTGAGCATGAGCTTTTCGTCGGGAGTCAATTCGTCCTCCTGGTCCGGGGTTCCTCCGAGGTGCCACGCCTGGTCGTCGTCGCCGGTCGCGCCCGCCTTCACCGAAAGGTGCAGGTGCTTGGTGTGCGGGTTGTCGCCGGTGTAGGGCTTCCACCCGATGCCCAGGCGTCCAGATGCGGCCGTTCCAGATCACGTACTGACCGGCGAGTACTTCATCGCCGCCACCGCGACTTCGGCCGCCGCGCACAACAGCGCCGGGAATCCGACCTATCCCGGGCCGCAGAAGTTCCGGACCCGCAACCTGCGCAACGTCATGGCGGTCGCGGTCACCGGCGACTACGAAGGCGTTCTGTCCATCGGTCTCGGCGTCCGGTCCAGGACACCCGTCACCGTTGATCACGAGCGAGAATCCGTGAAGGTTTTTCGACCACCGAGCGGCTTTCGGTGATCAAAAGCCTTTTCGGATCCTTGCGTTGAAAATTCTCGCACGCCCGAAGAGGCATCTTTCGGGAAATCAGGTATCTGCCGTCCGGCGTCGTGTTCCTTCCTTCCGTCAGCATCATCGCCGCTGCGAAGGAGAACCTCATGCCGACCCCACGCAATCCCGACACCCCTTCCTTGGGCCCGGGTGGTGACAACCTCGAAGCAGGCCCGAGCAGTTCGGGTCTCGGAAGCTTCTCGAACAGTGAAATCGGCGAATTGGTCACCCAGGCCGCCGAAACCATGGCCGCTTCCGGAGAGGACGCCGAACGCAATTATCAGCGGAGCCTCGACAGGCTGCGTGATCGCGCGGACGAAGTCGTCCCGGCACTCGGCGCGCAGTACGACGCCCTGTCCGAGGAGCAGTACCTGGAGCGCTGGGGCCTGGTCCAGCTGCTCACCGATCTGCGGCACCCCGCGGCCGTTTCGGTGCTCGAAAACGTGCTGCGTCAGCCGATCCCGCCGGAGCGTTCGGACGACCCGGCACACGGGATCAGCACCGTCGGCGAAGAGGTGATCATCCGCACCACCGCCGTCGAAGCGTTGGCGCGCCTGGCATCCGCCGGCGACAACGCGGCGAAGGAACTGCTGCTGCGGCAGGTCCGGCACGAGGTGTTCACCGTGCGGCGGGCGGCCGTCCAGGCCATCGCCGAGACCGGCGACACCGACCTCACCGCCCGGGTACGCGAGGAGCTCAGCGGCACCGAAGACGAGCGCCTGCTGAACATCCGGCGGGTCGACGTCCGCGGTGTCCCGCAGGCCGTCGGCGGGCGCTACGTGAAGGACGCGCAGGCCGACGACGCGCCTCCGCCGCCCTCCTGAACCGAACGAATTCTCTCTACAGACAGGTGATCTCCGATGGCCAATTGCACTTACACCGTGCCCGACAAGAACGTGACCGGGGACAATTTCTACGGCGCCTCGATCTGCAACCAGACCTACATCGACTATTTCTGGAACACATACGGCTTCTCGGGCAACAAGGACTACTGGGACGACGGCTTCGGCTGGGAAGATGCGTGCAACACCGACAAGCCGCTGGCCCGCACGTTCAACGCGTGTTACCTGCTGACCTATTCGGCGCAGGACTGGGCGAACGACGACTATTCGGGTGCGATGCTGAACTGGGCGCGCCGCTACGTCCGGGACAACTGTGACGACCTGCGGTCGCTCTGCGGCGACGGCAGCGCCATCGCCCGGTCGTTCAGCGGCCCGTTCGTCGACGACCGGATCGAGGTGTACCTGGGTTTCTGGTACTCGAAGGACGTTCCCGGCCGCGCCGAGACGCTGATCCACGAGTCCCGTCACCAGGGCGGCAAACCGCACAACGCGAATTTCCCGGCGGGTTCGGTATTCGGCGCCGGCGGGAGCGGGGCCGACTCGACCTGGAGCTACGAGGGCGCGTGGATGTACGGCGCGCTGTACCTGTGGTGGTTCTTCGCACAGGGCGCCCGCACGACGACGGCGCTGCGCGAACGGGCCCGGCAGCGCGGAAACCTCGTGATTGACAACGCCTTCGCGACCCATCCGGGTTTCAACATCTGAGTGCGATCGACAGGCCCTCTCGCCTGGCAGCGAGAGGGCCTTCTCGCGGCCATACCTCCGATGACTAACGCCGTGTCCCGCTCATCGGGGCTTGACCCTTCGGATATCACACGCAATCATCGGATCTCTCGGCAACCACGCCCTGGATGAGAGCGGATGGTCATGAGAGTTCAGCGTCGCACTGCCTGGATCGCCGTCGTTCTCGCCCTGCTGGCGGGCCTGCTCACCACGACGACGGCGAGCGCGGAGGTACACCATCCTCGCCAGCAGTGGCTGCGCGAGGCCACCGCGGGCCTCTTCCTGCACTGGGGCATGTTCACCGCACCGCGTCAGACCGATTGCGCGGCCTGGGAACGCGCCGTCACCGAGGGCGGCTGGAGCGCCGACTACTGGGTCGACGAGGCACGCAAACTCGGCGCCTCCTACATCGTGCTCGCCACCTTCCACAGCAGGCTGGGTTACGCGCGGCCGTGGCCGTCGAAGATCCCGGGCAGCTGCGCCACGAAACGCGACCTGCTCGGCGAACTCGTCAAGGCGGGCAACGCCAAGGGTGTCCGGACGATCCTCTACATGACCGACGATCCCCAGTGGCACAAGGAAACCGGTGTCGAATCGCTGGATTCCGCCGCCTACTCCGCCTACAAGGGCGAGCAGGTCGACCTGACCACGCGCCCCGGCTTCGGCAAGTACAGCTACGACCTGTTCCACGAGGTGATGGACCGCTACTCGGACCTCGCCGGGTTCTGGATCGACAACGACAACGAGTACTGGGAAAAGAACAAGCTCTACGAACAAATCCGTGAGAAGCGGCCGTCCTGGTTGCTGAGCAACAACAACGAAGACACGCCGATCATGGACACCGTCAGCAACGAGCAGAAGACCGGCATCACGCCTGCCTACGACTACCCGCAGGCCGCGTTCACCCCGATGCCACGGCTCACCGAGGCCGACTACAAGCTGCCGACCAACGGCGGCTGGTGGTACGACGGAACCGATCAGGCCGTCGACTTCCGGCTGTCCACCGGGCGCTACATCACCAACGCCGGATCGTCGATGAAGTCGCTGATGGCGGAAACCCCGATGGTGAACGGGAAGTTCCCGCCGCAGCAGGAGGCGTACAACAACTTCATGGCGAGCTGGGTGCCGCCGATCAAAACGTCCCTCCAAGGTAAGGAGGGCGGTGGCTACATGTACGGCGGAATGCAGCCTGGTTTCTGGAACGACGGCGCGCATGGCGTCATCACCGTCGAGCCCGGCGCCAAGACACAGTACCTTCACGTGGTCACCAAGCCTCGCACTGATCTGCTCCGCCTGCGCGACAACGGCTACAAGGTGACCGGGGTGTCCGATCTGCGCACCGGCAAACCGTTGCGTTTCAGCCAATCCGCCGGATATCTGACCATTTTGGACATCAAGAACTGGGACACCTATGACACGGTGTTCAAGGTGGAAACGGCCGGGCAGCAGTACTTCCACGACTCGCGGACGATCAAGGCCACGGCTTCGTCGTCACGCGCGGGACATCCGGCGTCGAACCTCGTCGACGGGAACTTCGAGAACTACTGGGACGCCGATGGCAAGCAACCGGTCTCGCTCACTTTGGACCTCGGCAGGCGACAGCCGGCGACCTACCTGGCGGTGAACCAGCGTGAGATGTCGCCGACGCACGCCCGTGAATCGTTCGGCCGCCCCGAGGACTCGGCCCGCATCCAGGACTACCGTGTCTACGTCAGCGATGACGGCCGGAACTGGGGCAAACCGGTCCGGACCGGCGCGCTGCCGAGCGCCCGGGGGGTGCAGTTCATCGAACTCGGCGAGCGGCAGACCCGATTCGTCAAACTCGAGGTGCTGAACACCTGGTCCGGGCCGCAGGCGAAACCGTTCTACAAACAGCTGGCGATCGACGAGATCAAGGTGGCCTACGGCTACCCGAATTCGCTACTGGGAGCTCAGGTTCCGCTGGAGGCCGAAGCCTTCCGCAATGACCACAGCGGCCGCGCCCGGCTCGGCTGGTGCTCGTCCTGCTCCGGTTCGTTCCAGGTCACCGGGCTCGGCGGCGGTCCGCGCAACGCGGTCACCTACCGCGGGGTGACGGTCGCGGAAGCCGGGACTTACCGGCTCCAGCTCGACACCACGGGCAAGGCCGCGACCTCGGCGGCCGTGAGTGTCAACGGTGGCGCTCCCCTCGACGTCCCGATCGAGGCGAACACCGCGTCGACGGCGATCCCCGTGCCGTTGAACGCCGGTGCCAACACCGTCAAGATATTCAGCGACGCCGTCACGGGACCGGGCCTTGACCGGATCGCGGTCGCTCCCCTGCCGCCGTCGTCGTATACGCCGAAGACGACGCTGACCGTCGAACCCGGTGGAGTGCAATGGCTTTCTCCCGAACGACAAGCCATGAAGGTGACCGCGAAACTACGGCTGGACGCGGACGACACCGTCGGCAAGGTCAGTCTGGCGCCAGTCCTCCCGGCGGGCTGGACACTGCAGGGCGCCCCGGCCACGGCGGCGTCGATGCGGGTCGGGCAGGAGCTCGAAGCCTCGTGGACACTGCTCGCCCCCGAAGGTGTCACCCCGGCCGACATCCCGGTCACGGCGTCGTTCGACCTGCTCGGCCGGGCAAAATCGGTGAGCAAGCCGGTGCGGGTGAGCCCGCTGCCCGCGGACCGGGTCTTCATGCGGGAGGCGGAAGACTCGGCGAACGACGTCGGCAGCGCCGGCGTCACGAGCTGCGGCGTCTGTTCCGGCGGGCAGAAGGTGCGCAACATCGGCGGCGACCCGGACGCGTCCGTCCTCTTCGAGAACGTCACCGTGGCGGAGGCGAAGCAGTACACCCTCTACCTCGACTTCACCGTCAACGGCCCGCGTTCCTATTTCGTCACGGTCAACGGCGGCGCTCCGGCCGAGGTGAAGGTCGACGGCGCCGGCAACAACACCCAGTACACGACGTCATTGCCGGTCGAGCTGAAGGCGGGGGCTAATACGATCAAGCTCCACAACGATCACGCGTCCGCTCCGGATCTCGATCGGCTGTCACTGGGGTGAGAGACAGACCGGCTTGACCCTCTCCCCGGGAGAGGGCTCAGGCTGGTCGCATGACGACCTTGATGCCGATCGGCGTGTTCGCGCACGCCACCCGGCTGTCGGTCCGCGCGCTGCGGAACTACGACCGGCTCGGGCTGCTCGTGCCCGCGCGGATCGACTCCGACACCGGATACCGCCGGTACTCGCTCGAGCAATTCGCCCGTGCGGGGCTGATCCGGCGGCTGAGGGAACTGGAGGTGCCGCTGGCGGAGATCGCCGAGATCCTCGCGGCGGGCACCCCGGACGACGTGAAAGCCGCGATCAAACGGCATCACGACCGGGTGGCGGTCCGGGCCGCGGAACTCGCGGCGATCAGCGGCAGGCTCGACTCCGTACTCGCCGAGCCGACGCGATGGCTGCATGTATACGAGCGCGAGCGTGCCGCGCAGCCGATCGCCCGGCTGACGGTCCGGACTCCGCTGGGCGGGCTGGCCGAACTGATCGGACCGGCCTACGCACGGCTGTTCGCGGCACTCGAAGCGCAGGGCGTCGCGCCCGCCGGGCCGCCCGGGACCCGTTACCTCACCGACGATCCCGACGAGCTGACCGTCGAACTGTTCGTCCCGGTCGAGCAACCGGTGCGGCGTGACGGCGAGATCGACTCAGGGGAACTCCCCGGCTGCCTGCTCGCGGCGGCCATCCACGAGGGTGGCTACGAAGACGTCGAAACCGCCTACCGGTCGCTGGGCCGCTGGATCGCCGAACGCGACCGCGTCCCGACCGGACCGGCCGAGGAGCTGTACCTCGTAGCGCCAGGACCGGCTGTCACGCCCGACGCCTACCGCACCGAAATCGCCTGGCCGGTGACCCAGTGATCCTCGACGACATCAAGACCGCGGGCGGCGAGCATTGCGAGACCAGCACCCTCGACGTCCTACTGCGGCACGCCGGGATCGAGCTGTCCGAGCCGATGCTGTTCGGGCTCGGTGAAGGGCTGGGCTTCATCTACTGGGACGGAAAGAACCTGCCGTTCCCGTTCCTCGGCGGACGCAGCAAACCGCTGGAGATCACCCGGAAACTGACCGAGCGGCTCGGTTTGACCTTGCGGGTCAAGGAAACCATATCGGCACGTACGGCGTGGCGGAACGTCGCCGAGCAGATCGACGCCGGTGTCCCGGTCGGCCTCCAGCTCGACTCCTATCACCTCGAGTACTTCACCTCCAAAGTCCACTTTGGAGGGCACTTCGCCGCCTTGTACGGCTATGACGACGAAAAAGCGTTCCTCGTCGACACCACGCAACAGGGTGGCGAGGTTTCGACGTCCCTTGAGAGCCTGGGACGCGCTCGGGCGGAGAAAGGCCCTATGACGGCCAAGAGCCTGTCGTTCACCATCGCCGCGGACGCTCCTCCCGCAGCGATGCCCGACGCCGTCCGCACCGCCGTCCGGGCCAACGCGGCGGAATTCCTCAACCCGCCCATCGCCAACTTCGGCTACCGCGGGATCGGCAAAACGGCCGTCCAGGTACGGAAATGGCTCGACCGCGGCAGCGATCCCGCCCGCGACCTCCCGCAGGCCGCTGACCTGATGGAACGAGCGGGAACCGGCGGCGCGCTGTTCCGCCGGATCTACCGCGACTTCCTCGAAGAATGCACGACCTTGGTCGACGACACCGCTCTCCGCACCGCCTATGAGAAGTACCGCGAGATCACTCCACTGTGGACCGAAGTGGCACGATTGTTCACGCGGGCGGGAGAAACCGGCGATGTCCGGTATCTGACCGACGCGTCCGCGCTCCTGTCCGAGCTGGCTCAGCGCGAACAGGAGGCGATGACGGCGCTGGCGGCGGTTCAGTCCTCTCGCTCGTAGGGCAGCTTCTCCCCCGCCTCCACCGCGAACGGCAGCCGGTTGCCCGACGGCGGAAGCGGGCAGGTGGCGAAATCGGTGAACGCGCACGGCAGGTTCGTCGCGCGGGTGAAGTCGAGGACGACGGAACCGTCCGCGGCGGGGGCCGGCACCGCGAGCGACCGGTTCGCCGCGTAGGTGGTGACCCCGCTCGTGGCGTCGGTGAACAGGATGTTCAGGCCGCTTTCCTTGCCGTTGAACGCGGTGAGCGTGTGCTCCACGCCGTCGTGTTCGAAGCGGACGATGCCCGGGGAGACGTAGACGTGGCTGAGGCCTTCGACGACCGCGCCGACCGTTGTCGGCCGCGGCTCGTCGAAGGCCTCGAACGTTCCCGAAAGGACCCACGACGCGTCGGGCGCGTACGCCGGGACACCACGGAAGGCGTCCAGTACCGGAGCCTTCGGATCGTGCGTGCGAATCAGGTAACCGCCGCGACGCGCCACCTCGATCTCAAGGTCCCCGGCCACAACCCGGGTGCCCGCACCGCTCTTGACCAGCTCGAACCGCCGGACCCCGGTGAGGCGTTCGCCCTCGTGTGAGACGTCGGCGCCCTGCGGGTCGAGGTAGGCGGCGTCGGCGTCCTGCCACCAGAGGCCGGGCAGTCCCTCGTACGCACGCGGCTTGTCGTCGAGCCAGTCGAGCGACACGAGGGCGAGCCAGCCGAGCGGATCGGCGAGATCCCGCTCGCGCTGGGTCTTCCAGTCCTGCCAGTTCTGGGTGAATCGCTCGGTGTCCAGGCCTGTGCTCATCGCCGATCCCTTCCGTGACCTTGTTCATTCTGTTCGTTCTGCTCGTGCTCCGAGGTCAACGGCTTGACGGCGGCGATATTTCCTGTCCCGGCATGTGGGCGGGCCCTAGGGCGTGTAGTCCTCGGTGGCGCCCTCTTCGGGATCTCGGGTTACTGCCTGTTCATGAAGGAATTGGGACACTCAACGTCCCAATTCCTTCATGAACAAACCCAGAGGTCAGGTCGCAGCGGCCATCACCGAGAACGGCGACAGCCGAACCCCCTCGGCATGCGCAACTCCAGAAAGCGTTCGGTACCGGACCGAATCCGAAGTCCGGCTGGGCCATTCGGGCGTATTCGTGACAAAGTGCTCAGCTTTTCCCGCGGGCTCGGTGCAAGATCGTCCGTTCCGGACTTGGGAGGGGACGGAACGCTACATGGTCAATCAGCCACGTGGCCCGGATGGTCGCTGGGTCAAATACAAGGTCAGTGCGGCCGCGGTGGTCGCTGGAGGCGCTCTCGCCGCCGACGGCGTGAGTATCAGTGCGGGCGGAGGTGCCGCCTCCCTGGATTCCGCCGCGAGCCAGACCCTCAAAGGCAAGACGTCCAGCAAGAAGTTCGCCCAAAAGGGACGTCAATCGGAAGCGTGGCGACGCCTCGGATGGCGCCAGTTGAAAAAGACTGCGAAACGCGAACTCAACTGCGGACCGCATTCTTCGGCGAGGTCCAGCGATTTTTTTCTGCGTCACCCCTGCGTCGATCTCGCGCTCTTTGGCGAAGGACGGCCCGGCACCCGCTTCACGGGTGAGAACTACGACTCGCGACTGGACAAGAAGGTGGTCGTGATCGCGGAAGCCGCCCCCGCCGGTGGACGGCCGAGCGAATCGACGCTGGAGACCGCCGTCGAGGTCGCCGTCGAATTTCCAGCCCCCTGAACCCTGTCACCCAGAGAAACGGAACGCACTGTGAGCAGGAGCGAGCACTCGAGAAGGCAGCTCGAAGCACAAGCCAGGAAGCTGCTCGAGAGAACCTTCACCGGCTTGGACTCGCTGCACCGCAATGTCCTCACCGCCCTGCTCAGCCGGACCGGCACGGGTTGGCGGCTGCTGGTCAAAACCACCCTGCCGTCGAACGACGGCCGGAGCGCGGACGCGTTCCTGATCGGGCGCACCGGCGTCCTCGCCCTGCTGATCACCGATGGGGATCCGGACGACGAGATGACGCGTCAGGTCCTGCGCCACGCGAAGGAGCGCTTCGCCGGGATACCCGGACCTCAGGGGCGGGCTCTGGCCGAGAGCGCGATCCACCTCGTCGTGATCGGCTCGGGCTCGGGACGAGCACGCCAGGACGGCGTGTACTGGAGGTTGACCGAATCCGGCCTGGACCGCGTCTTCCGGCGCGACGCCCATCTCAACCAGCGACTGGTCGCCCTCATCGCCGAGCAGGCGGAGCGACGGCTGCGCGACTACCGGCCGCTGACGGTCCAGTTGCCGGACCGTGGTCCCGAGGCGGCAGGACTGCTGGACGCGACGGAGCTGATCGAGGACCAGCTCGGCGCGGCTCAGCGGCGGCCGTTCGATTCCTGGCTCACCTTCTTGCACCCTCGGCAGAACGCGATCGTCAAACGCGACTACGCGGGGCCCGCGCGCATCAGCGGGCCGGCGGGGACCGGCAAGACGGTCGTCGCCCTGCACCGGCTCCGGCATCTGGCCCGGCTCAGCACCGGCCCACTGCTGTTCACCACGTACGTCCACTCACTGCCATCGGTCATCAAGACGGCCTTCGATCGGCTTGCCCCGGAACTGGAGGGCCGCGCCGAGTTCACCAATCTGCACGCCTGGGTCCGCCGGTTCCTCGCCGAGCGGAACGTGCCGGTGAACGTGGACAGGCGCAAGATCGACACAGCGTTCAGCTTCGCGTGGATGGCTTACCGGGAGCAGCTCCAGATCCTCGAACCCAGCGTCGACTACTGGCGTACGGAACTCGACCGGGTGATCAAGGGCCGTGGGATCAGCACTCTCGACGGCTACCTCGCGGCAGCGCGCCGGGGCCGGATCCTGCGGCTCAACGCGAGTCAGAAGGAACACGTCTGGGGTCTGTACGAGCACTACCAGCGTGGTCTCGCCGACAAGGGTGTGCACGACTACAACGATCTCATCGAACTCGGCCGCGCCGAACTGGTGAAACGACCGCTCGAAACGCCGTACGCGGCCGTCGTCGTCGACGAGGTCCAGGACATCCCGCTGTGCGGGCTGCGGTTGCTGCGCGAACTCGCGGGTGACGGTCCGAACAAGCTCCTGCTGGTCGGCGACGGGCAGCAACAGGTCTACCCCGGCGGCTGGCGGCTGTCCGACGCCGGGATCCCCGTCCAGGGCCGCGGCGAGATCCTCAAGGTGAACTATCGCAACCGCGCCGAGGTACTGGGCTTCGCACAGCGCTTCGACGCGACGAACCGGGTCGACGACCTCGACGGCGCGGACGGCGTTGCCTTACGCGCGGCCGAGTCCGCGAGTGCGGGTGGCACCACCGCCACCTGGCGCGGCGCCTCGCGCGATCTGCCCGACGCGCTGGTCAGCGCGGTGCGGGGTTTGCCGGTCCGCCGGGACCACTCGGCCTTGATCGTCTTCCACCACAAGGATCTGAGCCGATGCACCGAAATCCTGCGTGCGGCTAATATCCCCACACTGGCGCTGGAGAACTACACCGGCGAGGCCGACGGCAAGCTCAAGATCGGCACCGTGCACCGGGCAAAGGGACTGGACTTCCAGGCCGTGCTGGTGCTGGAGAACACTCTGGAAGGCGTGACCGGCAGCCAGGCCGAAGAGGAACGTCGTGAGCTGCGTGGCAGGCAGCACCTGGTCGCGGCGACCCGGGCACGCGACTTCCTGTGGTGGGGTGTGCTCGACGACAGCGCACCCGTCGACAGCGCACCCGTCAAGAGTGCGCCTGTCGAAAGCGAGCCCAAACCCAAGGAACCCGAAAAGGTCGTCGAGGAGGTTTGCGTCCACGACATGCCGATCTCGTGGTGCTCGCTGTGCCGGAAGCCGCCGCCGGACGTCCTCCCCCACGGCTACCGGACCGGCGAAGGGAACTCGTACCACAACGATCCGGACTGCACCTGGCTCCGGAGAGGGCAAGGCCGGGCGCACCGGCAGGGCAAGAACGTCCACGACGTCACCCGTCTCGCCTGGGGTTCGGTCACGCCGGGCGAACTCGAACCCTGCGAGCACTGTTGCAGTCCACAGTGGATGCGCCGCCATGGGCACCGCTGAAACCACCGACTAATTTTTTTGTCTTGACAACTTGAGCCTTCGGACGGTTAGCTGACAGCAGCACACCGACCGAAGGGATCAAGTCATGGCCAAGTTCGCGAACGTCGACGACTACCTCGCCGCTCTGCCCGAGGGGCTGCGCGAGGTCGCCACCGCGCTGCGCCCGATCGTCAACGCGGCCCTGCCGGGCTCCGTCGAGGCGATCTACCACGCCTCCCCGACCTGGAGCGCCGGCGAAAAGGCCGGAAAGAACCTCGTCTGCCTGCTGAAGGGGTACTCGTCGTACGTCACCTTCGCCCTTTGGAAGGGCCAGGTCATCGACGATCCGTCCGGAAGGCTCGAGGCGAGCGCTCGCGAGATGGCGCACGTCAAGTTGCGCACGCTCGACGACATCGACGCCGACCTGTTCACCGGCTGGCTCAAGCAGGCACGGGACCTCGAAACCGTCGCGGCGGCGCGATGACACAATCCCCCGCGTGATCACCGATGAATCCCGGTGCCCGTGCGGCCTCGGCGAGCCCTACGGAGTTTGCTGCGGCCGCTTCCACCGGGGCACCGCGACCGCGCCGACCGCCGAACTCTTGATGCGGTCGCGGTTCAGCGCGTTCGCCGTCGGCGACACCGCGTACCTCTCTGAGACCTGGCACCCGGACAACCGGCCCGAGGACCTCGAACTGGACCCGGGTCAGCGCTGGACGTTCCTGGAGATCCTCGGCAAGACCGGCGGCGGCCTGCTGGAGCAGGAGGGCACCGTGGAGTTCCGGGCCCACTACCGGCAGGAACGCCGGGCGGGCAGCATGCACGAGAACAGCCGCTTCGTCCGCGTCGACGGGCAGTGGAGCTACGTGGCACCCGTGCGCTGACAAACCCCGCGCAAGGGTCTGTTCCCCGCGTGACAGTGCGGCTACTATCTCCTCCACATTGTTAGGGAACTTTCTTAACGATTTCCGATCAGGTCCGCCGCCGTGTGCCCGAGGAGGCGCGCTCGTGAGTTTTCGGCAGAAGAAAACCCGGATCCCGTTACTGGCCTTGACCGTCACCGCGCTGGCGGCCGCGGTCTGCGGGGTGACCAACGCTCCCGCCGCCACCGGCGCGGAAGTGGCCGTTCCGCTGTCCGTCGGTGCCGCCGCGGGCAACGCCACCCCGATCCCCGGTTTCACGATCCAGTCCTCGGCACAGGTCAGCGATGACTCAGCGGTGTCGAAGCCCGGCTTCCCCACCAACGGCTGGTACCCGGTGTCGTCGCGATCGACGGTTTACGCCGGGTTACTACAGAACGGCAAGTACGCCGACCCCTTCTACTCCACGAACATGAAGAACGTCCCGGCGTCGGACTTCGCCGTGCCGTGGTGGTACCGCACCGACCTCAACGTCAACGACACCTCGTCGCGTACCTATCTCGACTTCAGCGGCGTGCTCTCGAAGGCCGACGTCTGGGTCAACGGCACCAAGATCGCGGCGAAAGACCAGGTCAACGGCGCCTACACGCGGCACGACCTGGACATCACCGCGCAGGTACGCGCGGGCGTCAACAGCATCGCGTTCAAGGTGTACCCCAACGATCCCAACAAGGATCTGTCGATGGGCTGGATCGACTGGGCGCAAACCCCGCCGGACCAGAACATGGGCATCGTCCGTGACGTGCTGGTCCGCCGCGGTGGCCCGGTGGCACTGCGTGGCGCCCACGTCGTCCAGAAGCTGAACTCGTCGCTCAACCACGCCGATCTCACGGTGAAGGCCGACGTCCGCAACGACTCGGCGAACGCGGTGCAGGCGACCGTCGCCGGCACGGTCGCGGGCAAACCGGTCAACCAGACCGTGTCGCTGGCCGCGAAGGAGCGCAAGACGCTCACCTTCCCGCTGGTGGGCCTGGACAACCCGAACCTGTGGTGGCCGGCCGGAATGGGCGGCCAGCACCGGTACGGACTCGACCTGACCGCGAGCGTCGGCGGCACGCCGTCCGACGCCTCGAAGTCGAAGTTCGGTGTCCGCGACGTCAAGGCGACGCTGAACTCCAGCGGCGGACGGCAGTACAGCGTCAACGGCAAACCGCTGCTGATCAGGGGCGGCGGCTACACGCCGGATCTGTTCCTGCGCTGGAACGAGACCGCGGCGGCCGACAAGCTCAAGTACGTGCTGGACCTCGGGCTGAACACGGTCCGGCTGGAAGGCCACATCGAGCCGGACGAGTTCTTCGACATCGCCGACGACCTCGGCGTGCTGACCATGCCCGGCTGGGAATGCTGCGACAAATGGGAAGGCCAGGTCAACGGCTCCGAAAAGGGTGACCCCTGGGTCGAATCGGACTACCCGATCGCCAAGGCGTCGATGCTCGCCGAGGCCGAACGCCTGCGCGACCACCCGAGTGTCATCTCCTTCCACATCGGCAGCGACTTCGCGCCGGACAAGCGGATCGAGCAGGGCTACCTCGACGCGATGAAGGCCGCCGATTGGCAGCTTCCGGTGATCCCGGCGGCGTCCGCGCGGCCGTCCCCGATCACCGGCGCGTCCGGGATGAAGATGAACGGCCCGTACGACTACGTCCCGCCGGTCTACTGGTACGACAAGTCCCAAAAGGACCGTGGTGGCGCGTGGAGCTTCAACTCCGAGACCAGCGCGGGCGTCGACATCCCGACGATGGACACGCTGAAGCGGATGATGTCGCCGGGCGAGCTGGAAACGATGTGGAAGACCCCGTCGGCGACGCAGTACCACCGCTCGTCCTCCGAGACCTTCGGGAACCTGAAGCTGTTCGGTGACGCGCTCACCAAACGGTACGGCGCGTCCGCGAACCTGAACGACTTCGTGCGCAAGGCTCAGCTCTCGCAGTACGAGAACGTCCGTGCGGAATTCGAGTCGCACTCGCGCAACTACACGGACTCGTCGAACCCGTCGACGGGGCTGATCTACTGGATGCTCAACAGCCCGTGGACTTCGTTGCACTGGCAGCTGTTCGACGCCTACATGGACCAGAACGGTGCCTACTACGGCGCCAAGAAGGCCAACGAGCCACTGCACATCCAGTACTCGCACGACAACCGGTCGGTCGTGGTGATCAACCAGACACCGAACGCGGCGAGCGGGCTGACGGCGACCACGAAGCTGTACAACCTCGACGGCACCGAGAAGTACAGCAACACCAAGACCGGGCTGTCGGTCGGCGCGCTGGGTGCCAAGGCCACCGCGGTCACCGTTCCGGCGGTGAGCGGGCTTTCGACGACCTATCTTGCCAAGCTGGTGCTCACCGATTCCTCCGGCAAGGAGGTCAGCCGGAACGTGTACTGGCTCTCCACCAAGGCGGACACGCTCAACTGGGCCGGCAGCGACTGGTACTACACCCCCCAGTCCGCTTTCGCCGATCTGTCGGGGCTGAACAACCTCGGCCAGTCGGCCGTCAGCGCGACGGCGAACTCGGTGGCGGGCTCCGACGGGAACACCACCACGACCGTGACGCTGAAGAACACCTCGGGCGGCAAGCTCCCGGCGTTCTACGTCGACACGAAGATGGTGGATTCGGCGGGCAAACCAGTGCTCCCGGTCGAGTGGAACGACAACGCGCTGGGCCTCTGGCCCGGTGAAACGACCACGCTGACCGCGAAGTACCGCACGGCCGACCTCAAGGGCTCCAAGCCTTCGGTACGGGTCTCGGGCTGGAACACCGGCACGCAGACCGTTCCCGCCGACGGTTCGGGCCCCGGCCCCGGCAACCCGGTCGACTACCAGGCCGAGGACGCCGCGATCACCCAGGGCGCGGTGGAGTCCAACCACGCCGGGTACACCGGCAGCGGGTTCGTCAACTACGACAACGTGGCGGGCAGTTCGGTCGAGTGGACGGTCAACGCACCGGCAGCGGGCACCTACGACGTCGTCGTCCGGTACGCCAACGGGACCACGGCGAACCGGCCGCTGGACTTCTCCGTCAACGGCACGGTGAACGCGTCCGGCGTCGGTTTCGGCGGCACCGGGGCCTGGCCGAACTGGACGACGAAAACCGTGAAGGTGACGCTGTCGGCGGGGGTGAACAAGATCAGGGCCGTCGCCACCACGGCGAACGGCGGCCCCAACGTCGACAAGATCACCCTCTGACCCGGGAGTCGCACCAGGCCCCCTTCGCCGCCCGGCGAAGGGGGCCTCTCCCGTTCGACGGTGGGTTACGCTGACCGGGTGACCGGAAAACCCGACCCGCGCCTGCGTGACCTCGCCCTGCTGCGACGCGTCCGCGACCGGATCGACCGCGACTACGCACAGCCGCTGGACGTCGAGGCGCTGGCACGCGGCGTCCACGTCTCCGCCGGGCACCTGAGCCGGGAGTTCCGGGCGGCGTACGGCGAATCGCCCTACAGCTACCTGATGACCCGCCGGATCGAGCGGGCCAAGATGCTGCTGCGCCGCGGGGACATGTCCGTCACCGAGATCTGCTTCGACGTCGGTTTCTCGTCGCTGGGCACCTTCAGCACCCGCTTCTCCGAGCTGGTCGGGATGTCGCCGAGCGCCTACCGCAAGCAGGCGGAAGACGAGGTCCGTGGCATGCCCGGCTGCGTCGTCAAACAGGTCACGCGACCGATCAGGAATAGAGAAGCGGCCTCCCCGCGCGCAGATCTAGCTTGACCCGTATGACCCTTTCGATTCACGCGTCATTCCTCCCCTCGGACGACCTCGAAGCCTCGCTTTCCTTCTATCGCGACGTCTTGGGTTTCGAAGTGCGTGAGGAAGGCCCGCGCCGGGCCTCCGTCGGCCCGCCGGAGCAGCCGCGGACGTCGATCGTGCTCCATCCCCCGGGCGCCGACGCGGAGCTCACCGAAGAAGAGCACGCCACGGTCGCCGAGCTGATGGCCAAGGGCGTCCACGGGGCCATCGTGCTGGCCACCCCGGATCTGGCCGGGACCTTCGAGCGGATCCAGGCGACCGGGGCCGACGTCGTCCAAGAACCGCTCGACCAGCCCTACGGCGTCCGCGACTGCGCTTTCCGCGACCCCGCCGGCAACCTGGTGCGGATCGAACAGCGGTAGCCGGGGCTCGGTGCGCGCGCACCGGGGCTCCCGGGTGATGATGAGCGGCGTGGAGATCGCGGTAGAACTCGTGGCACTGGTGGTGGCCGTCCTCCTGGTCACCGCCGCGGCGCGGAAACTCGACTGGTCGGCGCCGTTGTGCCTGATCGCGGTCGGGGTCGTCGCCTCGTACATCCCGGGCGTCCCGGAGTACGAACTGGATCCGGAGGTCGTGCTGCTGGGGCTGCTGCCCCCGCTGCTGTACGCGACCGCGATCCGCACGTCGCTCATCGACTTCCGCCGCAACCGCGGGCCGATCCTGCTGCTTTCGGTCGGCCTCGTCATCTTCACCACCGCCGCCGTCGGCGTCGTGGCGTGGCTGGTGATCCCCGGCCTGCCGTTCGCCGCCGGGCTCGCGATCGGCGCGGTGGTCGCCCCGCCCGACGCGGTCGCGGCCACCGCGGTCGCCCGCAAGGTCGGGATGCCGCGCAAGCTGACCCGGCTGCTGGAGGGCGAAAGCCTGTTCAACGACGCGGCCGCGCTGGTCGCGCTGCGGACCGCCATCGCGGCGATCGCCGGTTCGGTCAGTCTCTGGCAGGCGGGCGGGGATTTCCTGCTCGCCGCGGGTGGCGGGCTGGTGATCGGGTTCGCCGTCGGCGCGCTCGCCGCGCTGATCCGCACCCGGCTCGAGGATCCGGTCAGCGACACGGCGCTTTCGCTGGTGGTCCCGTTCGTCGCCTATCTGGCCGCCGAGGCGATCCATGGTTCCGGCGTGATCGCCGTGGTCGTCGCGGGCCTGATCCTCGGGCACAAGTCGCCGAGCATGCTCTCGGGCCGCTCGCGGCTGGCCAGCAGGCTCAACTGGCAGACCATCCAGTTCCTGCTGGAGAACATCGTCTTCCTGCTGATCGGGCTGCAGGTCCGCCGGATCATGACCGAGGTCGGCGAGAGCGGGCTGAGCGTGCCGGACCTCGTCCTGATCTGCGTCGCCACACTCGCCGCGACGGTCGTCGCCCGCATCATCTGGATGATCGGGATCGGGCTGGCGCGGCGGACGTTCCGCCGTCACGCCTGGCCGTGGCGGTACTCGGCGGTGATCGCCTGGGCGGGCATGCGCGGGGTCGTCACGCTCGCGGCGGCGTTCGTGCTGCCGTCGGACACCCCGCAGCGGGCCGTACTGGTACTGGTGGCGTTCGTCGTGGTGGCGGGCACGCTGGTGCTGCACGGGACGACGCTGCCGGTACTGGTGCGCCGCTTGAAGCTGCCGCCACCCGACCCCGCCGAGGACGCGCTGCAGGAGGCGGCCGTGCTCAACACCATGACCAGGGCCGCGCTGGAGGAACTGGAGAAGATCCGGACCGTCGACGATCCCGAGGACATCGTCGAACGGCTCCGCAGCCGTCTCCAGCACCGATCCGACTCCGCGTGGGAGGAGCTCGGCAGGCAGAGCACCCTGACCGAGACGCCGAGCGACGCGTACCGGCGCCTGCGGCTGAAGCTGCTCGAAACCGAACGAGAGAAGTTCCTGGAGGCGCGCGACTCCGGGATGGCCGATCATGATGTCCTGCGCCGGATCCTCGAACGCCTCGACATCGAGGAATCCATGCTGGACAGGGAGGAGGAGACCTTGCCGGAATCCGATCGGGAACTGCGCACACCCGCCGCGACGGCGGGATCCTGCAAGCATCTGACCAAGGACTGGCCGGAGACCATCCCCAGCTCACCCGACGCCTGCGCGGTCTGCGTCGAGAACGGGATGACCTGGGTCCATCTGCGCGAATGCGTCAAATGCGGGAACGTCGCCTGCTGCGACTCGTCGCCGGGCAAGCACGCGACGCAGCACTTCCACGACACCCTGCACCCGGTGATGCGCAGCCACGAGCCCGGCGAGACCTGGCGCTGGTGCTTCGTCGACAAGCAACTGGGCTAGTGTCGATAGGGTCCGGGCATGAGCACGCCTGAGCAGGAAGTCGAATACCGCCAGCACCGGTTCTCGCCGCCACCCGGCGCGACCGAGATCTTCCTTGTCCGCCACGGTGAATCGGCCCCGGCCAAAGCCAGCACGCCGTTCGACACGGTCGACGGGCAGGCCGATCCCGACCTCGCCCCGGAAGGCCGAGAGCACGCGGAACGAGTCGGCAGCCGTCTGGCGGACGAGCGGATCTCCGCGCTGTACGTGACGACGCTGCGGAGGACGTCGCAGACCGCGGCTCCGCTGGCCGCGAAGCTCGGGATGACGCCGGAAACGGAAGCCGATCTGCGGGAGATCCACCTCGGCGAGTGGGAGAACGGCCTCTTCCGCCAGTACACCCACGAAGGACACCCGATCGTCGAAAAGCTGTGGCAGGAGCAGCGCTGGGACGTCATCCCCGGCGCGGAGACGATGGAGAGTTTCAACGGCCGGATCACGGCGGCCCTGAGCAGGCTCGCGGCGGCCAACCCTGGCCGTCGGATCGCCGTGTTCACCCACGGCGGCGTCATCGGCGAGGTGTTCGCCCACGCCAGCGGCGCGAAGAACCGGTTCGCGTTCCTCGGCGCGGACAACGGCTCGATCTCACATCTGGTGGTGTCCGGGGACAACTGGATGGTGCGGCGGTTCAACGATACGTCGCATCTTCAGTCGCCTTTCGGTTGATTCGCCCGGCCGCGACGAGCTGTACGGCAACCAGGACCGCGACCGCTTCCGCGGCCAGGAGGCCGATCAGCACGAGCATTGCCGCAGAACCGCGATCAGGCCGTGCAGGTCACCGGCGCGCCCGCGGCGACGGCGGTGTGGTCGCTGACGACCACGCCGTCTTCGAGGATCCGGCACCGCAGCTGCCCGCTGCCTGATCCCTGCGCGGAAAGGCTGTAGAACTCGTCGCGGCCTTCCTGGCTCGCGCGCTCGAAGGCGGCGCTCCACGGCGCCGTGACCTCGGTCTTCTGCATGAGCTCCGAGCCCTGCGCGACGTAGGTGACGTTCTGCGCGCCCTGCGCGCCGGAAAGCTCGTAGACGACGGAGTGCGTCAAGGTGCGCACGGCGGCCGCGGCCTGTTCGACCCGCGGCGCAGGCGGATTCTGCACCGGCCGGGACGCCTTCGGCATCACGTAACCGGTCAGCGCGACGGCGACGGCCATCACGCCCAGCACGACCACGACGGTCCCGAGCGGTTTCATCCTGCCCGGGGCACCCGGTGCCGGCGCCGATGCCGCAGCGGTCGCGGTGGGAACACCCATGGAGAGGTCTTCTCTCGTCCGAGCGCGCTTCCAACGAGCGCGTCGACTACTTCTCGTTCCAAGGTGACTCCGCGTTAGCCGTTATCGGGAAGAAACCCGATATTCACCCTTTTGGGTGTCCCAGGAGGACGGAGTACCTGGTCATCGTGCGATCGGCGTAAACGCGGTGAACCGGATAGCTCACTTTGAGTGATACCGGCTCGGGTGCAGTCGTAGCCCCGGGCCGGGCACCGGGGTTCAGGCGAGGGAGTTCTTCCTCGCCAAAAAGTGCGCGATGTCCACTGTGGACCGGTACAGCGCGCGGTAATGCGGGTAGAACTCGTCGTAGACGTCGGCGTCCGCGCCGGGGCGGACGGTTTCGGCGATCGGGTTCCAGGCTTCGATATCCGGTTCCCTCCCCAGCGCGAAGGACGCGAGAACGGCATTCCCGAACGCGGCGCCGATCGTTTCCGCGGGGATCTCCTGCTCGATCCGCGCGACGTCGCTGACGATCCGCGTCCACACCCCGCCCTGGGTCCCGCCGCCGACCGCGACGAACCGCCGCGTGGAGCCACCGGCTTCACGCATGGCTTCGAGGTTGTGCCGCACGCCGTACGCCGTGCCTTCCAGTGCCGCGCGGTACAGCTCGGCGGAGCCGTGGGAAGTGGTGAGCCCGGCGATGACGCCCCGTGCGTCCGGATCCGGCACGGGTGTCCGTTCCCCGGCGAAGTACGGCAGCATCAGCAAACCTCGGCTGCCGGCCGGGACCTTGCCCGCACTGGCGGCCAGTTCCCCGAAATCGCCGCCGGTCAGCTCCCGCAGCCAGTCGGTGATCGCACCCGAGGTGGCCATGCCCGCCGCGAGCGAATAGGTGCCGGGGAACACCCCTCGGGCCGTCCACAGCCCCCGGCCGGGGCGAGGATCGGAGAGCATCTGGATCAGGAACATCGTGGTGCCGTACATGAGCATCGTGTCGCCCGGCGCGGTGACACCGACGCTGGTCGCCTCGGCCCAGGCGTCCACGGTGCCCGCCGTCACCGGGATTCCTTGTGGCAGGCCGGTTTCCGCCGCCGCCTCGGCGGTGACCGAACCGACCACCTCGGTGGGCCAGGCCAACCGAGGCATTTCGACACCGGGAGCGATCGCGGCCACCCGGTCCGGCGCCCACCGGGCCTCACGCAGGTCGTACATCGGATCGCATTGGCTGGCGGAATGGTGGTCGAGGACGTATTCACCGGTCAGGCGCAGCACGAGGTACGAACTCGCCATCAGGAAGAGCCGCGCCCGTGCGAAGACGCCGGGTTCGTTCTTGGCCAGCCAGCGCCATTTCGGCCCGACCGCCTGCGAACTCAGCGCGCTGCCACCACGTTCCACAATGGATTCTTCACCGAATTCCCCGGTCAGTTCCCCGATTTCGTGGTGAGCGCGGGTGTCGACGCCGTAAAGGATCGCCGGGCGCAAGGGTTTCCCTGAAGAGTCGGCAGGCAGGAGCACCGGTCCGATCCCGCTGACCGACACTCCGATGATGGGATGATCCCCGGCCGCGGCGAGTTCTCTGGCCAGCGCGAGGAAATCTTGCCACCACACGGTTTCGGCGTCGTGTTCGAACCAGCCGGGACGAGGCCGGGAAGTGCTGTGCCGCCGAGAAGCCCTAGCCACCACGGTGCCGCGGGAATCGACGAGGACACCTTTGGAACTCGAGGTGCCGATGTCGATGCCGAGCACCAGGCCCGGGTCGCCCACTGCACCTCCGATAGGGGAACGCGAGTAGCGCGATCAGCGGATGGTAACGATTGTCGGGGACGCTATTCTTCCCGTGCGAAGGTGTCAAGACACCTTCAGAAGGGGAGGTCACGGTGGCCACCATCAACGACGTGGCGGCGAAGGCCGGGGTTTCGACGGCGACCGTGTCGAGAACGCTCAACGGGAAGTCCACTGTGGACCCGGCACTCGCGGCACGCGTGCAGGCCGCCGCCGCGGAACTCGGATACCACCCGAACGGGCTGGCGCGGAATCTGCGCCGTCAGGAAACCGCGGTACTCGCGCTCATCATCTCCGACGTGGAGAACCCGTTCTTCACCGCGATCGCCCGCGGCGTCGAGGACATCGCGCAGACGGCGGGTTATTCGGTGGTGCTTTGCAACGCCGACGACAACGAGGAGAAGGAGCGGCGCTACATCGACGTCGCACTGCAGGAACGGGTCGCAGGCGTCGTGCTCTCCCCCACCGGACGGTCCACGAACGTCGACCGGCTGACCCAGCGCGGCACCCCGGTGGTCGCGGTCGACCGGCCGTTGCGGGAGAACACCGGCGACCAGGTGCTGGTCGACACCCGGCTGGCCGCCCGTGACGCGACGCGGCATCTGCTCGACGGCGGCTACCGGCGGGTCGCCTGCGTGAGCGGGCCGCCGGGCGTGCGCACCGCCGAGGACCGGCTGGCCGGGTACACCGACGCCGTCGGCATCGAAAACGCGCTCACGCGGCGTGCGGAGTTCCGCGCCGAGGGTGGCAGGCTGGCCGCGCTCAGCCTGCTCGACGAGCCGGAACCGCCGGACGCGCTCCTGGTCGGCAACAGCACGATGGCGATCGGCGTCCTGGAAGCGCTGGCCTCACGCGGGCTGCGGTCGGGACGGGACATCGGGATCGTGTCGTTCGACGACGCGCCGTGGACGACGTTGATCGACCCGCCGCTGACGGTGGTCGCCCAGCCCGCGAACGAGGTGGGCCGGGTCGCCGCCGAACTGCTGCTCGCCCGGATCGGGGACAGCACGCGGCAGGCCACGACGACCACGCTGCAGGCGAACCTGATCGTGCGCCGGAGTTCACGCCGGGAATGACGCCGGCCGAACGACGTGCCTGGGCGGCCGGATCGCACCGGCCGCCCAGGAACGCCCCACCCCCTTGTTCCCCCAAGCCGGCCCCAAACCAGCCGGGTTTCCCGAAGCGGTGGGAAGAAATCGATTACCTTTCGGAAGGTAAGTTCGCTTTCACGGCGTGTCAAGCCGGGACACTGGACAACCTCGCCCGATACGGGCAAACTGTTCCGATATTGCCTACTGCGCGTGTTTGATTCCGTGCACTCTGTGTTCATCTCTGGTGAATTTCCCCACGAAGTCGAGATGAGACCGCACGAATCCGCACAGACGCGTTACCCTGGGCGCATGTCCATAGCTCTCGAGAACGTCCTCGCCAAGGCCGGCCTCAAGGTCGACGCCAACGAGTTCCTGAACCTCGTGGAGGACGCGGCGCGAAGGCTGTCCCCGCCGAACCCCGATCCGTCGCATTACTTCTCGGCGGATCAGCGGGCCGCGCTCACCGACGTCGGCCTGGACATCTCTCCCCGCACCGAGGACGAACCGGACTTCCGTGCCCGCACGGTCGCCGCGCACGCCGTACTCGCCGATTCCGCGCTGAGCGTGCTGGAAGCGGCGAAGGCGCTGGGCGTCGACGACAGCCGCATCCGTCACCGCCTCAAGGAAGGCAGGCTCACCGGCTGGAAAGACCAGGGCTGGCGGCTGCCGTCCTGGCAGTTCACCGGCTCCGGGGTGCTGCCCGGCCTGGAGGTCGTGCTGCGCGCCGTGCCCGAGGACCAGCCCGCGCTGGTCGTGGCCGCGTTCATGAGCACGCCACAGGCGGATCTGGTGATCAACGACCACCCCGCGACCCCACGCCAATGGCTGCTTTCCGGCGGCGACCCCGAACATGTCGCCAAGCTGGTGGTCACGCTCGGCTCCCCGTTCTAAGGTGTTCTGCCCGACGACGGAAAGTTTCAGTCGGGGGTAGGCCGTAGGCTGACCCCACCGAGCAAGATCACCCGACAAGGACGGACGACTCCCGAGGTATGGCCCGGCTCCCCCTGCCGCCCGCACGCTCTGTCCTGGTCAAGGAGCTGCACCGCACCAACGACGTGGTGACGGTGCACCCCGGCACCAGGCTGGTCAGGATCTTCACCGCGCACGGCAACCACCCCCAGCAGTGGAATACGTTCCGCTACAGCGGCCCGCTCCCGCATGGCCGCTTCGACCCGCAGACCCCAGGTCGTGGCGGGCGCCCGGTGACCGACCCCGGGAACGGCGTCCTGTACTTCGGCCTCACCGTGCGCACCAGCATCGCGGAGGTCTTCCAGACCACGTCGACGTGCGACCGCAAATCCCGCGGCCCGCGCCTCGTCGTCGTCCGGCCGACCCGCACGCTGCGGCTGCTCGACCTCGCCGGTCTCTGGCCGACCCGCGTCGGTGCCTCGCAGGAGATTTCCAGCGGCCCGAAGAAGATCACCCAGTCCTGGGCACGCGCGATCCGCGCCGCTTTCGGCGATCTCGACGGCGTCTGGTACCGATCGTCGATGGACTCCGGCGGGCCCGCGCTCGCATTGTGGGACCCACCCGCCGGGAACGCGCTGCCGATCGCGCCGGACGTCCTGCTCCCACTGGACCACCCGGGCCTGGACGTCCCGCTGGGCCGGGTGTGCGAAGAGCTGAACTACACGCTGCTCAGCTGACCCCTCGCGATGCTGTGAACGGCCCGTTACTCGCAAAAGTAACGGGCCGTTCACAGCATCCGGCGACCCGAAGGTCAGAGGTGCCGGCCCCACCACTCCAGCACGGCGTCGAACCGCTGCACCCGATGCCGCGGCTGCCCCGAGCGCGTGAGTTCGTGCCCCTCGCCGGGGAACAGCAGGAACTCGGCGGCCACCCCGTTCTGCCGCAGCGCGACGTACATCCGCTGCGCCTGCTCCAGCGGGCACCGCCAGTCCTGCTCGGAGTGCACGACCATGAACGGGATGTCGATCTTCCCCGCGTAGGTCAGCGGGCTGCGTTTGCGCTGCTCTTCGAGATCGTCGCCGACGTAGCCCCCGGCGAAGAACCAGCCGATGTCGGAACTGCCGGTGAACGAATCCCAGGCGTTGACCGAGCGCTCGCTCCACGCGGCGCGGAACCGGCCGCCGTGGTGCGCGGCGAGCCAGCTGGTCATGAAGCCGCCGTAGGAACCACCCATGACGCCGACCCGGTCACTGTCCAGATTGGACAGTTCCAGCGCTTCGTCCAGCAGGGTCAGCAGATCCGACGCGTCGACGGTGCCGAAGCCGCCGACGATGCTGCGGCCGTGGCTCTCGCCGTAGCCAGCCGAACCACGCGGGTTCCCGAGGACGACGGCGTAGCCCGCCACGGCGAGCACCTGCGCCTCGTCGAAGACCTTCCATTCGTACGGCGCGAACGGTCCACCGTGGATCATCAGGACCACGGGATGCGGCCCCTCACCTTCGGGGCGGACGATCCAGCCGTGCACCGGGTAGCCGTCGGGCGCGATCGCGTCCAATTCCTCCAGCGGCTGGATCCCGATGTCCCGCAACGCTTTCGAGTAGTCCGTGAGCACACGGGGCTCGCTTTCGGACAACAGCACGACGTCCCCTGAGCTCTCGGGCGTCCCGATCACCGCGGCGATCCGCTCGCCATCGACGGCGAAGGACTTCACCGCGGCGAACTCGCCCGCCAGGTACCGCAGGGACTTCAGCTCGGCCAGGTCGGCGTCGAGCGGGACGGCACGCAGCTCGGCGGCACCCCGGGTGCGGACCACGACGAGCACCTCGTCGCCGACGACGACCGGAGCACCGGCGGCGTTGTCGCAGTCCACCGTTTCGACGTCGGTCAGGCGGCGCGGCGTGGAAGGCTCGTCACCGGCGGGCCACGGCGCGTGCCACAGGCCGGTATTGCGGGCTACCTCGTCCAGGCCGGGGAACTCGGTGCCGTAGAACAGGATCGAGCCGTCCGGAGTGGACACCGGCTTGGCCGCGACCCCCGGGGTACGGACCACCAAGCGGGGCTCGCCGCCCTCGGCGGGCACGGCGTAGACGTCCGAACGGACGGTGTCCTCGGCTGCCCAGTCGCGTGGCGCGGCGATCAGGACGAACTCGCCGTCGACCGTCCACGAAGGATGCTCGACGTCGGCCCGGTCGTCGGTCAGCGGAGTGAGTTCGGCGGGCGCGGCCTCGTCCAGTGCGGCGACGGCGTCCACGACGAACAGCCGCTGCGGGCGGTCGCCGAGGAAACCGATGTCATCGACACGGTAGAAGAACTTGGTGATGTGGCGCGGGGCCTCTTCATCCGGTTCCGGCGTTTCGCCGTCCGCGTTCTCCGTGCCGTAGCGGCCCGGCTCCGGCACGCGGGCGACGAAGGCGATCCGGCGGGAATCGGGCGCCCACACCGGGACACCCACGCCGAGCGGCAGGCCGGTGATCCGCTTCGCGTCACCCCCGGCCGCGGAGATCACGTGTACCTGCGGCTTGCCGCCTTCCTCCGCGCGGAGGAAGGCGACCCACCGGCCGTCCGGGGAGATGGCGGGGGCGGAGTCCTGGGTCCCGTGGGTCCAGGGTCCTTCCCCGCCACCGTCCGGATCGATCCGGCGCAGGCCGCCTCGGTAGCCGTTCTTCTTCAGATCAGGCCTGCTCACCGCGGTGAGCAGCAGGTCGCCGCGCAGCGCGGGGGTGCCGGGGACCGTCAGGGCTTCGATGTCAACGGGACGCACGGCCCCGACGGTACCCGATCCTTAGCAGTTCTAACTACCGACGGAAGATTCCTGCTCGGCGGCTTCCAGTTTCTTCGCTTTCGCGAGGCTGGCGACCGTCGTGACCGTCAGGACCACGACGATGACGCCGAGCGAGACCCAGTTGTTGATGTCCAGCCAGTCCGGCACCACGTGGTACTCGTGCAGTGCGTGCAGGAACAGCTTCGCGCCGATGAAGGCGAGGATCACCGCGAGGCCGTAGGACAGGTACACCAGCTTGGTGACCAGGCCACCGAGCAGGAAGTACAGCTGCCGCAGGCCCATCAGCGCGAACGCGTTGGCGGTGAAGACCAGGAAGGCCTCCTGGGTGATGCCGAAGATCGCCGGGATCGAGTCGACGGCGAACAGCAGGTCCGCGCTGCCGATCGCGACGATCACCAGGAACATCGGGGTGATCCAGCGTTTGCCGTCCTTCTTCACGAACGACTTGTGGCCGTGCCACTCGTTGGTGACCGGGAAGAGTTTGCGTACCCCGCGGGTGAGCGCGTTCTCCTCGTACTCCTCGTCCTCGTCCTTGTTGCGGACCATGCTGACCGCGGTCCAGATGAGAACGGCGCCGAAGAGGAAGAAGACCCAGACGAACTGCGCGATCAACGCGGCGCCGACGGCGATGAACACACTGCGCATGGCGAGCGCGAGCAGGATACCGATCAGCAGTACGCGGTGCTGGTGGATCGCGGGCACCTTGAACGACGTCATGATGATCATGAAGATGAACAGGTTGTCGACGCTCAGCGAGTATTCGGTGATATACCCGGTGAAGAACTCGACGCCAGGGTCGTGCCCCCCGAAGATCCAGACACCGATACCGAAGGCCACGGCCACGGCGACGTAGAAGATGACCCACCGGGCGGCTTCACCGGTGGTGACCTCATGCGGCTTGCGATCGACGATGACGAGGTCGAGTGCGATCAGCGCGAGCAGACCGCCGACCGTGGCGATCCATAGCCACAGGGGAACAGACATGTAACCAACCCTCCGGATAGTGCACAGCAGCGACTAACCGGAGGTCTCTTCCGCCGGTGGAACCGGCCGACGGTGCCGGGGGCCTGCGAAGACCACCGTGCTGACGACACCGCCGCGAAGGAATACTCCCCTCACAGCTGGTCCAGTTTGACCTGTCTGTACGTCTGACGCCAGTTAAGGTTGCCCTTGTCACCAAGATGATGGCGTAACTCGCGTCACACTCACCGCTCCTCCACGTTAACCACCCGTTCTGGCGACGCGCTGACGTCACGCTTGTGTGGTCCGTGTATGCCGGACGAGTGGCTCTCAGCTTCGGTGAAATACGGTCATTCCGTGCCCCGAATCCCGCTCCCTCGTACACGCGGCGCCCGATTCACCGCGCTAGGTGCGGTCGTGGTGGTCCTGGCCGCCGCGGCCGTCGTGTGGACGAACAGCGAACCCGCTCCGTCCGCAGTGAAAACCCAGGAAGCGATCCTCGACATGCCCGAAGTACCAGGCTCGTCGGAGATCGTCAAAATCGACACGACGCTGTACGTCCCCGAGCGGACCCCGGCGCCTGCCGTCCTGCTCGCCCACGGGTTCGGAGGGGACAAGAACAGTGTCGCCACCGAAGCCCGCGAACTCGCCGACAAGGGGTTCGTCGTGCTCGCCTGGTCTGCCCGCGGTTTCGGCCGCAGCACCGGCAAGATCGCGCTGAACGACCCCGCCCGGGAAGTCGCCGACGCCCGGAAGCTGATCGACACCCTGGCCTCGCGGCCCGAGGTGCTCAGCGAGAACGGCGACCCGAAGGTGGCCGTGTCCGGTGCCTCCTACGGCGGCGCGCTCTCGCTGCTGCTCGCCGGGACCGACAAGCGCGTCGACGCCATCGCCCCGGTGATCACCTACAACGACCTCGCGCAAGGCCTCTTCCCGAACGCCGCCTCGGCCGCGCCTTCAGGTGCCACCACGCCGGCGGCCGGCGCGTTCACCGCGGACGGCGTCTTCAAGCGGTCGTGGGCAGGCATCTTCTTCTCGGCGGGATCCGGTGCGGCGCAGGGCGGCTCTCCGTCCAGCGACGCCCCCGAAGCCGGTGACGAGACCAGCGAATCCGGTGCGTCACAAGGCGCGGCCGCGGCCGGTGCCGCGGCGCAGTCCCTTCCGCTCGGCGGTCCGAACGGGCAGGGGCCGACACCCGGCCCGGCCGATCCTTGTGGACGGTTCACCGCCGACGTCTGCCAGGCCTACACGGAACTCGCGACCACCGGGAAGGCGAGCCGGCGGACGGTGGACCTGCTCCACCGCGTCTCCCCCGCGTCCGTGACGGACAAGATCACCGTGCCGACCCTGCTGGTGCAGGGCGAAAGCGACACCCTGTTCGGTTTGGACCAGTCCGACGCGACCGCGAGGCAGGTCGCCGCGGCGGGCGGCAAGGTCCGCACGATCTGGTACACCGGTGGCCACGACGGCGGGAAGCCAGGGCAGAAGCTGCGGGCGCAGATCGCGGACTTCCTCAAGTTCTCCCTCACCGGACAGGGCACCGATCCCGGCACGGGGTTCAGTTACGACATCCAAGGCACGTTGCGCGCCAATGGCGCCCCCTCGGTCCGGACCGTCACCGCACCGGCGTACCCGGGTGCCACCGGGGACGCCACCGAACGACGTCAGTTCACGCTGGCAGGCCCGGCCCAGCCGGTCGTCCGCCCCGCCGGTGGTAATCCCGCCGCAGTCAGCGGGATCCCCGGGCTGAACGGCGCGGTGGCCGGATCCTCCCGGCTGTCCGGACTGTTCAGTGTGGACCCTCCCGGTCAGGCCGCGCAGTTCGCGACCGGGCCACTCGACGCGCAGACGGTCGTGGCCGGCTCGTCCACGGTCCGCCTGCAGGTCTCGGCGGATCCGTCCACGACCGCGGCGCAACGGGAAGCCGTCCTGTTCGCGAAGCTCTACGACGTCAACTCCGAGGGCGTCCGCGCGCTTCCCGCCAACGCGGTCGCGCCGTTCCGCGTCTCCGGTCTGCCCGCGGACGGCAGCCCGGTCGAGGTGACGGTGACCCTGCCGGGAATCGTGCGGCCGCTGGACGCCGGGCACTCGCTCCGGCTGGTCGTCGGCACCACGGATCAGGCGTTCGCGACGCCGGTGGAGCCCGCGGTGTTCCGCGTCGGGCTGGCAGGCGGCGGGCAGCTCGGCGTCCCGGTCGTCCACGGCACCTCGGTCGGGGTGGGAGCGCCCATCGCGCAACTGCTCGGGATCGCAGGCACCCTGCTCGCGGGCATCGCGATCACGGTGATCGCCGCGTTCCGCCGCCGCCGCGCGCACGACGTCGACGAGAGCCTGGCGAAGACACCGCTGGTGATCGAAGGCCTGCACAAGGCCTACGCGGGTGGTTTCGTCGCGGTGAAGGACCTGTCGTTCCGCGTCGAGCCCGGCCAGGTACTCGGCCTGCTCGGGCCGAACGGCGCGGGCAAGACGACGACTCTGCGCATGCTGATGGGGCTCATCACGCCGACCGCCGGGCACATCCGGGTCTTCGGGCATCTGATCGCGCCCGGCGCGCCGGTGCTGTCCCGGATCGGGTCCTTTGTGGAGGGTTCGGGCTTCCTGCCGCATCTGTCCGGCAAGGAAAACCTGGAGCTGTACTGGGCGAGCACGGGCCGCCCGAAGGAGCGGGCGCATTTCGCGGAGGCGCTGGAGATCGCCGGGCTCGGTGACGCGGTGAACCGGCGGGTGCGCACCTACAGCCAGGGTATGCGGCAGCGGCTCGCGATCGCACAGGCGATGCTCGGCCTGCCGGAGCTCATGGTGCTCGACGAACCGACCAACGGGCTCGACCCGCCCCAGATCCACCAGATGCGCGAGGTGCTCCAGCGCTACGCGGCGACAGGACGCACCGTGGTGGTGTCGAGCCATCTGCTGGCCGAGGTCGAGCAGACCTGTACGCATGTGGTCGTGATGCACCGCGGCATGCTGGTCGCCTCGGGCGAGGTCGGTGAACTGGCCGCGTCCAGCGGCGAGGCGACGTTCCGGGTCGACAAGCCCGCCGAAGCAGCCGAAGCGCTGCGCAAGGTCGGCGGTGTTTCCGGCGTCGACGTCGAAGGAGAACTGGTCCACGCGGACCTCGACGGACTCGCTCGCGCCGAGGCGGTCGCCGCCCTCGTACGGGCCGGGGTCGCGGTCGAGCAGGCCGGGCCGAGGCGCCGTCTGGAAGACGCGTTCCTGCAGCTGGTCGGAGAGGACCCGAAGGGTGAGTAAAACCAATGGTTCCGGCCCGGGAACCCGGGCGGATCACGGCGTGCACACCGACCCGGCCGCCCTGCTGGAGCTGACCGAGGTCGCTTCGCACGAACGGACCGAAGTCGGCCCGGACGGTGCCGTCGCCGGCTACCGCGCCGACCGGACACTGCGGCTCGGCGTCGAACTGAAGCGGCAGCTCAAGCGACGGCGGACCCAGCTCATGCTGGGCTTCGTCGCGCTATTGCCGTTCATCCTGGTGATCGCGTTCGAAATCGGGCAGGCCAACCCGAACCGTCGCAGCGGCGGCTTCGTCGACCTGGCCACGGCGAGCGCGCCGAACTTCGTGGTACTCGCGCTGTTCGTCTCCGGGACGTTCCTGTTGCCGATGATCGTGGCGTTGTTCTACGGCGACACGATCGCGAGCGAGGCGTCGTGGTCGAGCCTGAAATACCTGCTCGCGATGCCGGTCCCCCGGCACCGCGTGCTGCGGCAGAAGGCGATCGTCTCTGGCATCCTGTCCGCGGTCGCGCTGATCCTGTTGCCGCTGGTGTCGCTCGTGGTCGGCGTCATTTTCTACGGCGCGGGCGATGCGATCAGCCCCACCGGCGACGCGGTGTCGTTCGGCGACAGCCTCATCGCGATCGGGCTGGCGACGATCTACATCATCCTGCAGCTGGCGTGGGTGGCCGGTCTGGCGATGCTGCTTTCGGTCGCCACCGACGCCCCGCTGGGTGCCGTGGGCGGGGCGGTGATCGTCGCGATTGTTTCGCAGATCCTCGACCAGATCACCGCGCTGGAAGGGCTGCGGGACTACCTGCCGACGCATTTCGCGTTCTCGTGGATGGATCTGATCTCGACCGATATCGACTGGACCAACATGGCCAACGGCCTGTTGTCCGCGGCACTGTACGGCACGGTGTTCTTCCTTCTGGCAGGTCGCCGGTTCGCGACGAAGGACATCACCAGCTGAGAGCGTTTCCGTACTCGAAAACCACCGGGGTCCACCGGGAAGACGAAATTCTCTTCCCTGGTGGGCCCCGGTTTTCACTGGCCGTGGCGACCTTCACCCATTAGCGGTTGGACCCGGGTATTCATGCGCATGCGACCATCGATTTTCCGATCATCGACTCATCGGGTGAAAAGTTACCGTTCATCTTCGACGGGGCCTGAGAAATCCTTATCTTCAGGGAAAGGTGCCGACGCGAGAAGAAAGCGGGGACGTCACCATGACCCAGTCGATAGAGACCACCGCCCAAGAATTCTCCCTTGATTGGACCATGAGTTCCGGCAAGGGCGGGCGAGTCGGGTTCGCCGTCTCGGGCCAGGTGACACTTCTCGACAACAAGCGGTTCTACAAGATCGACGGGGTCCTCTACATCTCCGAGGGCGGCACCTACTGCCGCGACATCGGCAACCCGTACCTGTTCGTCCGGCGCAACGGCGTCGAGGAGAGCGGCAGGCAGTGGGGCTGGGAAACAATCTGCAACCGCAAATCCAGCAACCGGCTCTGCGCGATGGACGCGTACTTCGTGCGCACCGGCTACTGGGCGCCCGCCGACCGGGCCATCCAGCTGAGCATCGGCGCCGAGACCGGCTGGAACCGCAAACGGTCCTTCAGCCCGACGATCACCGTGCGCCTGTCGGACTGAGCGGTCCACTGTAGATCTTCACCGGCTCGGGTACGGTCGGCCCATGGCCACTTCTTCGATCCGCGTGGACGACGAAGACGGGATCGCCGTCGTCACCCTGCGGCATGGCAAGGCGAACACCCTCGACACGGAGTTCTGCCTGGAACTGAGCCTCCGGCTCGAAGACGTCCAGCTCAGCGGGGCTCGCGGCGTCGTCCTGACCGGCACCGGCGGCATCTTCTCGGCGGGTGTCGACCTGCGGCGGGTGCACGACGGCGGCGCGGACTACATCGAAGAGTTCCTGCCCGCGCTGTCCGACGCGTTCCTCTCGGTGTTCGGCTTCCCCGGCCCGGTGGTCGCGGCACTCAACGGGCACGCGATCGCAGGCGGCGCCGTGCTCGCAGCCGCCTGCGATTTCCGCGTCCTGGCCGAGGGCCCGAGCCGGATCGGGATCACCGAACTCCTCGTCGGCGTCCCGTTCCCGTTGGCGGCGCTGGAGATCCTGCGTTCCGGATTCGGCGCCGACGTCCTCGCCGAACTCGCGTTCCTCGGCGAGACCCACTTGCCGGAAGACGCGTTGCGACACGGCTTGGTGAACGAGGTGACCGCGCCGGAGAACGTCCTGCCCCGCGCCGTGGCACTGGCGAAGAAGCTCGCCGAAATCCCCGCGGCGGCGTACGCGCATACGAAAGCGCAGCTGCACCGGCCGTTCCACGAGCGGATCGCCGAACACCGCACCGGAGACGACGCCCACGTTCTCGAACTGTGGAGCTCCCCCGAGGCGCTCGCGGCCATCAAGGCCTACGTCGAACGGGTGCTGTCCCGGTGATCGGGACGGACTCCGGATAGCCGATTGCCCCCCGGCGGCGACTCTGTGAGTATCCGACCGCCGAACAGGTCGGCGACGGGGAGGGCACGGATGCGGAAGTTCACTGCCGCGTGGTCGATTCTGGCGGTCACGGTTCTCACGTTGATCGGGTTGACCCCGGTCGCGCAGGCGGCACCCGAGGACATCAAGGACGCGCTCGGCCGGATTCCCGGCCTGACCGTCGTCTCGGAAAACCCGGCGCCTGCCGGCTACCGGTTCTTCAAGCTCACGTTCACCCAGCCGGTCGATCACCGCAAACCGTCCGCCGGCACCTTCCAGCAACGATTCACCTTGCTGCACAAGGAGTTCCGCGCGCCGACGGTGTCGTTCACGAGCGGGTACAACGTGTCGGAAGCGGCCAACCGTTCCGAACCGACGCAGATCGTCGACGGCAACCAGCTGTCGATGGAGTACCGCTTCTTCACCCCGTCGCGGCCCGAGAAACCGGACTGGGGCAAGCAGCTGACCATCTGGCAGGCCGCCGCCGACCAGCACCGCGCCGTCGAGGCGTTCAAGCGGATCTATCCTGGCAAGTGGCTCGCCACCGGCGGCAGCAAGGGCGGTATGACGGCGACCTACTTCCGTAGGTTCTTCCCGAACGACGTCGACGCGACAATCCCCTACGTCGCGCCCAACGACGTCATCAACTCGCACGACCGCTACAACCGGTTCCTCGCTGACGTCGGCACCGATCCGGCGTGCCGCTCGGCACTGAAGGCGATCCAGCGCGACGTGCTGACGCGGCGCTCCGAGTTCGCCGCGCTCGCCGCCGCCGACGCGGCGAAGAACGGCTACACGTTCTCGATCGTCGGCTCGGCCGACGTGTCACTTGAGCTCTCCGTGATCGACTCGTACTTCGCCTTCTGGCAGTACCAGAAGCAGGCGGACTGCACGACGGTCCCGAAGGCCGGTGCCCCGGCGGCCCAGGTCTACGCCTGGTTCGAACGCGTCGAGACGCTCAACACGTACTCCGACCAGAACCTCAGTATCTATGTCCCGTACTACTTCCAGGCCTCGTACCAGCTCGGCGCCCCGGAATCCTACGAAAGCTACCTTCGGGACCTCCTGCGCTACCCGGGCCGAAACACGTCGCGGTCGTTCGTGCCGAAGTCCGTCGACATCCCGCGGTTCGACCACCTTGCCATGCCGGACATCGACTTCTGGGTGAAGACACAAGGGAAGCGGCTGCTGTACGTCTACGGCGAAAACGACCCGTGGAGCGCCGAACCGTTCGAATTCGGCTTCGGCACGAAGGACTCGTACCGCTACACCGTGCCCGGCGGAAACCACGGCTCCCGGATCGCGCAGCTCCCGGCGGCCCAGGCCGCCGAAGCGACGAACACCGTACGGCGCTGGGCCGGTCTGCCCCCGGTTTCGCCAGGCGTGACCACACACTCGGTCCCGGCCGGGTTCCCCGACTTCGACGCGGACCTGACCCTGCTGAACCGCCCGCGCCTCTGAAACCCCGCGTCTATTGAGGGATAAGACAAACGTGGCGTGACGGATTCGGCGGCGGGAGCGGACTCTTCAGGGGCCCGACATCGCACCCGCGTGCTCAGAGACGAAACTCGCGTGCTTAAAGCCAGAACTCGCGTGCTCAGAAACGTAACTCGCGTGCTTAAAGCCGTAACTCGCGTGCTTGGAGACGGAACTCGCGTGCTCAGACTCCGCACACCGAGTTCGGCGTCCAGCACGTGAGATCCCTCTTCAAGCAGGCGAGTTACGCCTTCAAGCACGCGAGTTGCGTGCTCAAGCACGCGAGTTACGTGCTCAAGCACGCGAGTTACGTCCTTGAGCACGCGAGTCACGCCTTCGCTCCGGCTGCCAACCCCGCGAACAAGTCGGTCACAGCGAGCCCAGGCACCACGCCACGTTTGCCTTACCCCTCAATAGTCCTCTGGTTGCGGTCGTTGCACACGCAAGGACCGCAACCAGAGGACTAATCGCGGCTACTTGATGCCGGCGGCGTCCATGCCGCGCAGCTCCTTCTTCAGGTCCGAGACCTCGTCACGCAGCCGGGCGGCCAGCTCGAACTGCAGGTCGCGTGCCGCCTGCATCATCTGGTCGGTCATCTGCTGGATGAGATCCGCCAGCTGGGCGCGCGGCATACCGGAGACGTCCTTGTCGACGAGCATCCCGGAGCTGCGCACCCGGTCGCCCTGCTCGGGCTTCTTGCCGCGTGAGGAGTTCCGGCCCGAACCGCCGACGGCGACGGTCTCCTCCGAGTCCTCGGCCTCGCTGTAGACGCGGTCCAGGATGTCGGCGATCTTCTTCCGCAGCGGCTGTGGGTCGACGCCGCGCTCCTCGTTGTAGGCGACCTGCTTCTCGCGACGGCGATCGGTCTCGTCGATGGCGTGCCGCATCGAGTCGGTGATCTTGTCCGCGTACATATGCACTTCGCCCGACACGTTTCGCGCCGCGCGGCCGATCGTCTGGATCAGTGAGGTACCGCTGCGGAGGAAGCCTTCCTTGTCCGCGTCGAGGATCGCGACCAGCGACACCTCGGGCAGGTCGAGACCCTCGCGCAGCAGGTTGATGCCGACCAGCACGTCGTAATCACCCGCGCGCAGCTGCCGCAGCAGCTCGATCCGGCGCAGCGTGTCGACCTCCGAGTGCAGGTACCGCACCCGGATCCCGAGCTCCAGCAGGTAGTCGGTGAGATCCTCGGACATCTTCTTGGTCAGCGTGGTGACCAGGACGCGTTCGTCCTTCTCGGCCCGCTCGCGGATCTCGTGCACCAGGTCGTCGATCTGGCCCTCGGTCGGCTTCACGACCACCTTCGGGTCGACCAGGCCGGTCGGCCGGATCACCTGCTCGACGAACTCGCCGCCTGCCTGGCCCATCTCGTACGGCCCCGGCGTCGCCGACAGGTACACCGTCTGCCCGATGCGGTCCGAGAACTCCTCCCAGGTCAGCGGCCGGTTGTCGACCGCGCTGGGCAGCCGGAAGCCGAATTCGACCAGGTTCCGCTTCCGCGACATGTCGCCTTCGTACATGCCGCCGATCTGCGGGACGGTCTGGTGTGACTCGTCGATGACCAGCAGGAAGTCGTCCGGGAAGTAGTCGATCAGCGTGGCGGGGGCTGTCCCGGCCCCTCGGCCGTCGATATGCCGCGAATAGTTCTCGATGCCGGAGCAGAACCCGACCTGGCGCATCATCTCGATGTCGTACGCGGTGCGCATCCGCAGCCGCTGCGCCTCGAGCAGCTTGCCCTGCTTCTCCAGCTCGGCCAGCCGCTGCTCCAGCTCGGCCTCGATGCCGTGGATGGCCTTCTCCATCCGCTCCGGGCCCGCGACGTAGTGCGTGGCCGGGAAGATGCGGACCTCGTCGACCTCTTTCACGATGTCGCCGGTGAGCGGGTGCAGGTAGTACAGCTTCTCGATCTCGTCGCCGAAGAACTCGACGCGGATCGCCAGCTCCTCGTACGCCGGGATGATCTCGACCGTGTCGCCGCGGGCGCGGAAAGTGCCGCGGGCGAAGGCGATGTCGTTGCGGGTGTACTGCACGTCCACCAGCGCGCGAAGGAAGACGTCCCGGTCGAGCTGCTCGCCGACCTTCAGCATCGAAGACCGGTCCAGGTACGACTGCGGCGTACCGAGGCCGTAGATGCACGAGACACTCGCGACCACGATGACGTCGCGCCGGGACAGCAGGTTCATCGTCGCCGAGTGCCGCAGCCGCTCGACGTCGTCGTTGATCGACGAGTCCTTCTCGATGTAGGTGTCCGTCTGCGCGATGTACGCCTCGGGCTGGTAGTAGTCGTAGTAACTGACGAAGTACTCGACGGCGTTGTTCGGGAACAGTTCCCTCAGCTCGTTCGCCAGCTGCGCGGCGAGCGTCTTGTTCGGCGCCATCACCAGCGTCGGCCGCTGGACGCGCTCGATCAGCCAGGCCGTCGTCGCCGATTTACCGGTACCGGTGGCGCCCAGGAGCACGACGTTCTTCTCGCCCGCGTTGACGCGGCGTTCGAGTTCGTCGATGGCCGCCGGCTGGTCACCGGCGGGCTGGTAATCGCTGACCACCTCGAACCGGCCGCCTGTCCGGGGGATGTCGGTGACAGGGCGGTGGTCCGACTGGGCGAGCACGGGGTGTTCGGATGCGAAAGCCACGGGAACCAGAGTAGGCGCTGGGTCCGACAGTTTCCGGTCCGCCTGGTCAGCGCGTTACGAACAGTCACAGCAGGAACAGCAGTCACAACAACCACAGTCGCAGTCACAGCAATCACAGTCGCAGTCACAACTGCCGTGCGGCTTCCCGCTCCAAGGGCCGGGGAACGGGTCTCGGCAGCAGAACTGGCACGAACAGCACATGTAGGTGGCGACCGCACAACCGAAGAAGAAGTTGCGAGGTTCGGGAGGGACCCGGAACTTCGGTACCCAGCAGCCGCCGCCCTGACCGTCGGTCGGAGCGCCGCCGTGCTTCCCCTTCTTCTTCGGCGGCTCCTGCGGCGGGCCTCCGCCACCGGGAGCACCCTGCGGCGGCACCGGCCCGGGAGGCGGCGCCTGATAGCCGCCCTGTGGGTAGGCCTGGGGCGGGTAGGGCTGGTGGGGATGCTGTTGCGGCTGAGGTCCGGGCCCGATCCAGCCCGGCGGCGGCTGCTGAGGGCCGTGACCGTGACCGAAGGCACGCCGCACCGCCTGGCGCAGTTCGTGCACCAACAGGGCGTGCACCAGCTTGGGCTGGTCGAACCGCACCTCGCGCAGTGCCAGTTCGACGCCGAGCACGGCGTCGTCGCACAGCCGTCGCGCCTCGGCGAGCCCGGTGCCGGTGGCTGTCAGCGGGTTCCAGGCTCCGGCGGCCTCGTCCTCGGCGAGGTCTTCGACGGCGTCGAGCAGATGCGCGGCCCGGCCGAACAAGCGCCCGGCTTCGGCCAGCGGAGCGGCGTTCTCGGGGCGCCCGGCCAGCAGAGCCGTATGCGCGAACGCGGCCGACGTCGCCAGCTCGGCGGGTTCGGTGGCGAGTACGGCCGAATCACCCAGACGGACGGCCCGTTCGATTTCGCCCTGCCGGTCGACGGCCTCGGTCAGGACAGCGGTGTCGAAGCCGATCCGCGTACCGGTCCGGCTCCCCTGCTCCGCCCATCGGGTGGCCATCCGCCTCGCGGCCACGGCGACGGAACGCCGCGCGAAGGCACCGTCGCGGTCGTCGACGTGGTCGCTGATCTTGGCGGAAGCCAGCACCAGGGACACCGCCGCCGCGAGCTGGGCACCGCCGCCCCGCGCGACCGAAGTCCCCTTCATCGCCCGGAGCGGGCACGGTCCGGCGTCTCGCCGTCCCTCGGCTCGCGGTGACTGCGCTTCGACGAGCGCCGAGATGATCAAGCCGTCATAGTTCGTCACCATTCGGGCGAGATGTCCGTGTTCGTCGCGCAGCGCAAGGCAAAGGCCGCAAAGATGGGCCATCCAGTCCGCGTGCAGACCGTCGGAAAGCCGATGACGGCACGGCCTGATGATCCCGAACATTTGGTCTCCCCGTTCACCCGGATGGCAGAACCAGCGCACCCTATCCGGCCACGCCGCGTTACCCCGGCGGAACACCGAAACCGTGATCGTCCACCCGGTTGGGCGGTGTTCGCGGGCGCCGGAGCCTTCCAAGATGGGCGCATGACCGCGCTGCACCCGCCCAAGGTCGAGTACTTCGATCCGGCCGCGAAGACCAACACCGACCCCAAGGGCGTCGTGAGGGACGTCGAGGAATACCGCGAAGAACCGTTCGGTCTCTACATGGCGCGGCCCGCTCCCGGGCGCGCGCAGTTCCGCTATCTCGAATCGTGGCTGCTGCCGGACCTCGGGCTGCGGATCACCGATTTCTGGTTCAACGCCGGCTACGAGCGCGATCAGGACTTCTACCTCGACGTCGTCGACATCCGCCGCGAAGACGGCGTCTGGGTCGCCACCGACCTCTACCTCGATCTCGTGCTGCGGGACAAGAAATCCGTCCAGGTGATCGACATCGACGAACTCCTCGCCGCCGTCACTTCCGGGCTGCTCTCCCCCGCCGACGGCGAACGCGCGCTCGGCATCAGCCATACGACCGTGGACGGGCTGGCCACGCACGGCCACGACCTGCGCGGCTGGCTGTCCACAAAGGACATCGCACTCGGCTGGCGACGGCACTGACTCCCCTCGGGGTCCATCGATCGGTTGACCCCTGTCTCATCCCCTTGGACGAAAATCTCCGACCGACCGAAGGATCCACCGCGACCGGTATCGCGGGACTCTTGATCACGAGCGAAATCGATCGAGAGGGGGCGGATACCCGTGGTCATCGAGGCCGAGGGAGTCCGGGAACGGGAGAGGGAGCGAGCGGAGGTCCCGCCGTTCGCCAGGACGCCGGTACTGGCGATCGCCGGGGCGATGGGGGCGGTGCTGGCCGCGACCGCCGGACGCTACGGCTATTTCGGCGACGAACTGTACTTTCTCGCGGCTGGTCGGCATCTGGACTGGGGGTATGCCGACCAGCCGCCGATGGTGCCGCTGCTGGCGCGCCTGATGGACGCGTTCGGCGCCGATTCGCCGTTCGTCCTGCGAATTCCGGCGATGCTGGCGGTGGTCGCCAGTGTCGTACTGACGGCGTTGATCGCCAGGGAACTGGGTGGCGGCCGCAAAGCCCAGCTGATCGCGGCGTCGACCTTCGCGGTGTCCATCCAGATGCTCGGCGGCGGGCACTACCTGGCGACCAGCACCCTCGACCCGTTCCTGTGGACGCTGCTGATCTGGCTGCTCACCCGCTGGGTGCGGACCCGCGCGGACGGCCTCTTGCTCTGGGGCGGCGTGGTGACCGGGCTCGCGCTGAACACGAAATTCCTCATCGGGGCGTTCTGGGTCGTCGCGCTGGCCGCTGTGGTCGCCTTCGGGCCCCGCGACCTGCTCCGCCGTCCCGCACTCTGGTTCGGCGCGGTGATCGCCGCCGTGCTGGTCGCGCCCACCCTCGTCTGGCAGGCCGCGAACGGCTGGCCGCAGCTCACCATGGGCGCGGCGATCTCCGAGGAGGTCTCCGCGGGCTGGGGCGGCCGGGCCTCGTTCGTCCCGACGCTGGTGATCAGCGCGGGTGTCCCGATCGGCATGATCCTCGTCGGTTACGGGCTGTGGCGGCTGCTTCGGTCCGGACGGCTGCGGCCGTACCGGTTCCTCGGCTGGACGGCGCTCGGGGTGCTCGCCGTCTTCCTGCTGGCGAACGGGCGCTACTACTACGCGGCGGGGATGTTCGCGCCGCTGTTCGCCGCGGCCGCCGTCGAGATCGAAGCGGGCCAAGCCTCGAAGTGGTGGCGGTGGATCGCCACCTGGCCGGTCTTCCTCCTGGCCGCGGTGATCGCGATCCCGCAGGCATTGCCGATCCTCCCGCGGTCGTCCTTGGCGAGTGCGCCGGACTGGGCGCGGCCGATCTTCGCCGCCGAGGAGATCGGCTGGCCGGAGATCACGGAGTCGGTGGCGCGGGCCTACCGCGGCGTCCCCGATCCGGACGGTACGGGCATCATCGCGGCGAAGTACTGGCAGGCGAGCGCGATCGACCACTATGGACCGGCGCTGGGACTACCGTCGCCGTCGAGCCCCAATCGCGGTTACGTGACGTTCCCGAGGCCGCCGGAATCGGCGCGGGACATCCTGTTCGTCGGGAACGACGCTTCGGTGCTTGTGCCGTATTTCACGCGTGTGCGCGAGGTCGGCACGCTCGACAACCGGGCCGGGATCACGAACGTGAGTCAAGGTATGAAAATCTGGCTGGCCACCGGCCGGACCGGCAGTTGGGACACGGTATGGCCGCGACTCACGGACTGGGGCTTCTGAGCCTCACCGGTCCGCTCACAGCCGACGCGCCACGCAGGTGGCACGTAGGGTGCGAGAGGACCGGCACCCGAGGGATCTGCGAGGAATGGATGGAAGCCGCCAACGCGGCCGAAACACCGACCGCGTCCGGTGCGGCGTTCGCCCGGCTTCCGGTGGCGCTGGTCGCCGCCGCGGCCGCGGCGGTCCTGCTGGCGACGGCGTGGCGGTACGGCTACTTCGGCGACGAACTGTACTTCCTCTCCGCGGGCAAGCGGCTGGCCTGGGGGTACGCCGACCAACCGCCGGTGCTCCCGGCCCTGGCGTTGGCGATGGACTCACTCGCCCCCGGCAACCTGTTCGTGTTCCGCCTGCCCGCCGTCCTCGCGACGGCCGCGGGGGTCGTGTTCACCGGGCTCATCGCGTACGAGATGGGTGGCGACCGCCGGGCCCAGACCCGCGCCGCCGCCGCGTACGCGATCTGCGGGCAGTTCATCGGCAGCGGGCATTACCTGGCCACGTCGACGATCGACCCGGCGCTGTGGGTGCTGATCGCTTGGCTCCTCGTGCGGTGGATGCGGACACGCGACGACAATTTGTTGCTGTGGCTGGGGGTGGCCACCGCGGTCGCGCTCAACGTCAAACTCCTCATCGCCGCGTTCTGGCTCGCCGCGGGGGTGGCGATCCTCGTCTTCGGGCCCCGGGACCTCTTGCGCAGGCCTAAACTCTGGATCGGCGCGGGTATCGCCGCATTGTCCCTCGTGCCCACCCTGTGGTGGCAGGCCGCGAACGGCTGGCCGCAACTGGAGATGGGCGACGTCATCGCGCACGAGACCACCGGTGGCTGGAGTGGCCGCGCCGGGTTCCTGCCCGCCCTGCTGACCGGGGCCGGGCTCGGCATCGGCGTCATCGGTGTCCTCTATGGACTCTGGGTGCTGCTGTTCTCGCCGCGGCTGCGTGCACACCGGTTCCTCGGCTGGGCCGCGGTCGGCGTGATCGCGCTGTTCATCCTGTCCAACGGCCGGTACTACTACGCGGCCGGGACGTTCGGGATCCTCTGGGCGGGTGCGGCCGTCCACTTCGGACAGTCGCAGCCGTCGCTGTGGTTCCGCTGGATCCCGACCTGGCCGGTGTTCCTGCTTTCCGCGCTGTACAGCCTCCCGTACGCGCTGCCGGTGTGGCCGGCCGCTTGGCTCGCGGAAGGCCGTGACGTACCGCGTCCGGCGTACGCGCTGGAAGAGATCGGCTGGCCGGACCTCGCCCGATCAGTCTCGGACGCCTACCACCGGCTGCCACCGGAGCAGCGGGCACACACCACCCTCGTCACCGCCGGGTACTGGCAGGCCGGGGCTTTGGACCGGTACGGCCCCGAGTACGGGCTTCCCGCCGTCTACAGCCCCAGCCGGGGTTTCTGGTACTTCGGCCATCCACCCGAGACCGCGGACAACGTGCTGTTCGTCGGGCCCGATCCGGCGCGGCTGGAACGCTCGTTCACCGACGCGCGGATCGTGTCCCGCGTCGACAACGCGCTCGGCGTCCGCAACGTGAGCCGTGACATGCCGATCTGGCTGGTCACCGGACGCACCGAATCCTGGGCGTCTTCCTGGCCAGGACTGCGAGAATTCCGGGTATGACCAGCTGGATCCGGTGGCAGGACTCGCTGTGGCCGTCGCCGGGCGACGGGGGATCACTGTGGCGGCCGTGGAGCGGCAGGCTCGAGCGGTTCCTGCCGTACGCGCTGCTGGCGCTGAGCACGGTGCTCAGTCTCGTGCTCTCCGATCACGATCGGACGGTCACACTGGGGCTGGCGGGAATCGCCGCGGTGTGGCTGCTGGTGTCGTTCACCCTCGTCCCGCCGCGATGGGCCGAAAACCCGGTGATCATCGCCGTCTCCTTCGCCGGGCTGGTGACGATCGCCGCGGTGCTGGAAGCACGCGACACGGTGTTCCTCATCTTCATGATCACCGGGTTCTTCGAAGCGATGCGGCTGCGGCCCGCGCCAGTCGCGCTCACCGGGATCTTCGCCGTTTCCGCGCTGATCAACACGATGCCCAACGGCGGCCCGCTGCGGGCGTTCGCCGACCAGCCCGCGTTGTGGACCGTGGTCACGCTGGTGCAGACGGCCGCCGTCGGTGGCGGCGGGCTCGTGTCCGCGGCGATGGCGCGGCAGCACGCGGAACGCAAACGCGTGCTCGACGAACTCGCCGCCGCCCAGGAGGAGAACGCGGTGCTGCACCGGCAGTTGCTCGGCCAGGCGCGGGAAGCCGGAGTCCTCGACGAGCGGCAGCGGCTGAGCCAGGAAATCCACGACACCCTCGCTCAGGGCTTCACCGGCATCATCACGCAACTCGAAGCGGCCGCCGAAGCGAAAGGCGATCCCGCGGAGTGGCAGCGGCACGTCGACACCGCGATGGCGCTGGCACGCGAAAACCTCACCGCCGCACGGCGTTCGGTGCGCGCGCTCGGCCCGCAGCCGCTGGCCGCCGCGACCCTGCCGGACGCGCTCGGCGAGGTTTCCCGGCTGTGGGGTGAGCGGACCGGCGTCGAGGTCCGGTTCACCACCACCGGGACCGCGCGGGCACTGCATCCCGAGATCGAAGCGACCCTGCTGCGGATCACGCAGGAGGCGTTGACCAACGTCGAAAAGCACGCCGGCGCCACGATTGTGGGGCTCACGTTGTCGTATATGGCCGATCAGGTGACGGTCGACGTCCGGGACGACGGCGGCGGGTTCGATCCCGGCGCCGTCGCCTCCTCGGGTGACGGCGGCTTCGGCGTCCCCGGAATGCGTGCCCGCGTCGCCCGGCTGGCGGGGACCCTGCATCTCGAATCGGAACCCGGCGGCGGGACGGCCGTGTCGGCCAATCTGCCCGCCATCGCGCTGGAGGCCCGCATATGACGATCACCCTGCTGATCACCGACGACCACCCGATCGTCCGGGACGGGCTGCGGGGCATCTTCACCGCGGACCAGGGATTCGAGGTACTCGGCGAGGCCTCCTCCGGCGACGAAGCCGTCGCGCTCGCGGAGCGACTGCGCCCCGACGTCGTACTGATGGACCTGCGGATGCCGGGGTCCGGCGGAGTGGCCGCGATCGCGAAGCTGGCGAAACTCCGGAATCCCGCGCGGATCCTCGTGCTGACGACCTACGACACCGACACCGACGTCATCCCCGCGATCGAGGCCGGCGCGACCGGCTACCTGCTCAAGGACGCGCCGCGCGAGGAACTCTTCCGCGCCGTCCGGGCGACGGCGCGCGGTGAGGCGGTGCTCTCCCCCGCCGTCGCGGACCTGATCATGGGCCGGGTGCGTGCCCCGGCGCCGGAACCATTGAGCCGCCGGGAGATCGAGGTGCTCACGCTGATCGCCCGCGGTTCGACCAACAAGGACGCCGCGAAACAGCTGTTCATCAGCGAGGCCACCGTGAAGACGCACCTCGTGCACGCCTACGCCAAACTCGGCGTGAAGGACAGGGCCGCCGCCGTCGCGACCGCCTTCGAACGAGGCCTCCTCGGCGGCTGAGCCGCTACGGAGTCCAGCCGGTCGCTTCGGCCCACGCGTCTGCCCTGGTGAAAGCGGCGTCGACCCAGACCTGCTTCTCGTCGGTGTACTGCTCGACGGTCCCGTCGCCGGCGTGCTTCGCTGCCATGGCGTCCTTGACGGCGGCGTAGGCGTCACGCTCGTCCGGGTTCTGCCGCAGCCACTCCGGGAACAGCAGCGCGAGCCGCCAGGCAGGCGTCTCCTGCGACCGGACGTGCAGGTTGACCGGACGGCGGGGGTCACCGCCGAAGTGGAACCGCTTCGGCCAGGTGCCGTCTTCGCCGTGCGCGTCGTCGAACCACTCGCCTTCCGCACGCGGGAATCCGGCGTCGGAGAGCCCGTCGGCCAGCTCGTCGGCGATGTCCAACGCAGACACGGTGAGCTGGAGGTCGAGGATGTCCCTGGCAGGCAACCCGGGAACGGACGTCGAGCCGATGTGGTCGATCCGCACGGCGCGGTCCCCCGCCACCATCCGGATCCGCGCGAGCGCCCGCTCGGCCTGCACCGGCCACGTCTGGTCGTACGGCGTGATTTTCGGCGACATCGGCGACCGCGGCTTGCGAAGCCGGACGTTCGCCTCGAACGGGGTCAGCCTGTCCGCCCAGAGCGCGTCGACGTCGGCGAGGACGATGTCGGGGGCGCCGCTGTTGTCCAGCCAGACGTCGGCCACCGCGCGGCGCTGGCCGGTGCTCGCCTGTGCCTTGATCCTGGCCCGCGCGTCGGCCTCGGGCATCCCCCGCGCCTCTGTCAGACGGCGGACCCGGACCTCTTCCGGCGCGTCGACCATGACGACGAGGTGGTACATCGGCGCGAGGCCGCCTTCGACGAGCAGCGGGATGTCGTGGACGACAATCGCGTCCGGCGCCGCTTCCGCCATCAACTCGGCCGTCCGCGCGCCGACCCTGGGATGAACGATCGCGTTCAGCCGCTTGCGGGACTCCTCGTCGGCGAACGCCTTGGCGGCGAGCGCGGGGCGATCGAGGGAACCATCGGACGCGAGGATGTCGTCCCCGAACGCCTCGACGAGTTCGGCGAGCCCCGGTGTCCCGGGCCGCACGACCTCCCTGGCGATCTTGTCGGAATCGATGAGGACGGCGCCGTGCTCGGAAAGCCGGTTCGCCACCGTCGATTTTCCGGCGCCGATCCCGCCGGTCAGGCCCACACGCAGCATGACGATCAGCCTAGGGCGTGGCTGGCAAATCTCGTTCGCGGCCTTCGCGCCCTGGCGGCGCGGGCCCCAACGAACAGATTCGCCAGGCACGCTTTAGCGGCGCTACCTGGGGCGACAGCTCAGGGTCACGTGATGAGTACATCCGGCACAAAGGGGACCGAAAGGCAAGCTCATAGTGACGCGTGACTCAACCTTTACGGGTGACACGCCGGTCGGTTACGCGGCTTCGCCGCTTCGATTGCGTACCGTGCGCGGCGAAGGTAGCCCACACGGAGGAAAGATGGCAGACGGTAAGCACGTCGGAAGGCACCGGCTCGGTTCGCCGGGGCTGGTGCACTGTGTCCTCCATCGCCGGGTGGCTGAAGCCCTCGCCGAATATCGGCGCACGTGGCTGAGCGCGCTCCTGGTCCCCGCCAAGCACAGTTTCGCCGGACTCCGCCGCAAGGCCCGTGCCGCGGCGCTCGAACGCGTCTGGGTGCCGGCCGTCCGGCCCGCCACTTCCTGACCCACCCCTGCCGATACCGCAAGTAGTCCTCTACTTGCGGTATTTGCGCATGCATGGACCGCCACTAGAGGACTACTTGCGGGGAGAAAAGAAAGCGGCCCCGGTCCGTGGAGGACCGGGGCCGCTGTCTGTCAGCTAGTGGCTGAGCGCCTGGATCACGCGCCGCCCGACAGCTTCTCGCGGAGAGCCGCGAGCTGCTCGTCGCTGGCCAGCGTGCCGCCGCTCTTGGCCTCGGCCGGAGCGGAGGTGTAGCTCTGCTCGCCCGAGTCGCTGCTACTGCTGCTGCTGGTGACACCGGTCGCGGCGTCGGCGGCTGCCTCGGCGTCGGCCTCGGCGGCCTTCACGACCTGCTTCATGTGAGCCTCGTAGCGGGTGTGAGCCTCGGCGTACTGACGCTCCCACTCCTCACGCTGCTTGTCGAAGCCTTCCTGCCACTCCTGGGTGTCCGGGTCGAAGCCCTCGGGGTAGATGTAGTTCCCCTCGGTGTCGTACTCGGCGGCCATACCGTACTGAGTGGGATCGAACTCGGTCTCCGGCGTGACGCCCTCGTTCGCCTGCTTCAGCGACAGCGAGATGCGACGACGCTCGAGGTCGATGTCGATGACCTTGACCATCACGTCGCCGTTGACCTGGACGACCTGCTCCGGGATCTCCACGTGGCGCTCGGCCAGCTCGGAGATGTGCACCAGGCCCTCGATGCCCTCTTCGACGCGCACGAACGCACCGAACGGAACGAGCTTGGTGACCTTGCCCGGCACGATCTGACCGATCGCGTGGGTGCGGGCGAACTGACGCCACGGGTCTTCCTGGGTCGCCTTCAGCGACAGCGAGACGCGCTCGCGGTCCATGTCGACGTCCAGCACCTCGACCGTGACCTCCTGGCCGACCTCGACGACCTCGGAGGGGTGGTCGATGTGCTTCCAGGACAGCTCGGAGACGTGCACCAGGCCGTCGACGCCACCCAGGTCCACGAAGGCACCGAAGTTGACGATGGACGACACGACGCCCTTGCGGACCTGGCCCTTGGCGAGCGCGTTGAGGAACTCGCTGCGCACCTCGGACTGGGTCTGCTCCAGGTAGGCACGGCGGGAAAGGACCACGTTGTTGCGGTTCTTGTCCAGCTCGATGATCTTCGCCTCGAGCTCGCGGCCCACGTACGGCTGCAGGTCGCGGACGCGGCGCATCTCGACCAGCGACGCGGGCAGGAAGCCGCGCAGGCCGATGTCCAGGATGAGGCCGCCCTTGACGACCTCGATGACGGTGCCCTTGACGGGCTCGTCCTTCTCCTTGAGCTCCTCGATCGTGCCCCAGGCGCGCTCGTACTGCGCACGCTTCTTGGACAGGATCAGACGGCCTTCCTTGTCCTCCTTCTGGAGAACAAGGGCTTCGACCTCATCGCCGACGGTGACAACCTCAGCCGGGTCGACATCGTGCTTGATGGAGAGCTCACGCGAGGGGATGACACCCTCGGTCTTGTAGCCGATGTCGAGCAGGACCTCGTCACGGTCAACCTTGACGATGGTGCCTTCAACGATGTCGCCATCGTTGAAGTACTTGATCGTCTTGTCGATCGCTGCGAGGAAATCTTCCTCCGACCCGATGTCGTTGATAGCGACTTGCGGGGCCCCAATGGGGGCGGTCGGGGCGGTGGCGGTGTCGGTCGTCATTAGGCGGGTTGCTCCGGTGGATGGGAAGTAGTGGGTTTGCGGTTAGGGCACCATGGGCTCTTCCGGCATGAGGTGACCGCATAAGCAAACGTCCACAGGGAACGACCGCGAGCATCACCACATCCGGTGCGCGACCCCCTGACCCGGACGCTGAGCGAACCGGGGGAAAGAGTAGCGCGAACCCACTGCGCTAACAGATATCCTACGCGGCCCCCTGTACACGGCACAATCAGGGTCGCCCCCGAGATCACGCCGGGCGGATAAGCTCTCCGTCGAAGCCCTGACCTGCGGAAAGGATATCGGTTTGAGCCAGCAGTCCGCCACCGAGCGGCAAACGGAGGCCGAAAGGCACGCGCAGGCCGAGGAACGGCTCGGTACCGCGGGGGTCGCCTACCGGGCGGTCTCGGCCCCCGAGGCGACGGCCGCGAACCTGAAATGGTGGGACGCCGACGCCGACGACTACCAGGCCACCCACGGCGGTTTCCTCGGCGACGCGGACTTCGTCTGGTGCCCGGAGGGCGTCCGCGAGGCCGATGTCGCACTTCTGGGTGAAGTCGGCGGCAAACGGATCATCGAGATCGGCTGCGGACAGGCGGCCTGCTCGCGCTGGCTCGCCGCACAGGGCGCCGAAGCGGTGGCCACCGATCTGTCGGCGGGCATGCTCCGGCACGCCCGCGATGGCAACGAGCGGACCGGTCCCGCCGTCCCGCTCGTGCAGGCGACGGCCGAGTCGCTGCCCTTCGCCGACGCGAGCTTCGACGCGGCGTGCTCGGCCTTCGGCGCGATCCCGTTCGTGGCGTCGGTGGACGCCGTGTTCGCCGAAGTGCACCGGGTACTCCGGCCGGGTGCCCGGTGGGTGTTCTCGGTGACCCATCCGATGCGCTGGATCTTCCCCGACGATCCCGGACCGCAGGGCCTCACCGTCACCCAGCCGTACTTCGACCGCACCCCTTACGTCGAGGTCGACGAAGAGGGCGTCGCGACCTACGTCGAGTACCACCGCACTGTCGGCGACTACGTCCGCGCGCTCGCCGACGCCGGTTTCGCGCTGACGGACCTCATCGAGCCGGCCTGGCCGGATGGCCACTCCCGCACCTGGGGACAGTGGAGCCCGCTGCGCGGCAAACTCTTCCCCGGCACGGCGATCTTCTGCACCCAGCGGGGATGAGCTCTCCGGCGGGACCGCACCGGGCGCGGTTCGCCGCGCTCGACCCGCTGCTCCCGTCACCCCCGCCGCTCCCGCCCGGCGAGCCCGTCGAAGCGGGCGGCGCCGCCGGGACGATCGCGCACGTGCGGTTCGCGGCGGGTTCGTGGCAGCGGCTCTGGAGCCCCGCGCGGCTGCAGATCCTCTCCGCGGTCCTCGGCCGGGACGCCGGCGCGGGGATGAGCGCGCTGCTGTCGGCCTGGCGTGAGCGGATCGCGCTCGCCGACGCCGAACCCGATTCGTCGTGCATGGTCACCTGGCCCAGCCGTGACGTCGTGGTCGCCCGCGCCCTGCTCGACCACGGGCTCGCGCCGCAACTGGCGCTGGCCGTCCGAGCGCCCGCACCGGGACGGCCGCACTCCGTGCCCGGTGTGACCGTCCGGGAATCGACTCGCGGGGATCTGGAGGAGATCGTCGGACTGCGGTTCGAGGAACTCCACTACACCTCGTTCGTCGGCCACGGGGTCCTGCGGCCCGGCGCCAGGGCACTGCTCGCCGAAGAGGTCCGCCGCGGATTGCAGTTCGGCGGCCGCGTCTGGATCGCCGAAGAAGAAGGCCTCACCGTGGGGATGGTGACCGGTGGAAAGCGTTCACCGGCCTTCGGCGACGCGCTGGCCGGACGGCTGAGACCCGGCGACTGGGGTTACATCGGCACGCTCGCCGTCACCGCCGCCGCCCGGGGGCGCGGGATCGGCCGCGCGCTGACCGCCGTCGCGCACGACGAGCTGTTCTCGCCGTCGCTGCGCGGTACCTTCGTCTCGTACAATCCGGCCAATCCGCTGTCCCCGGTGTTCTGGCACCGGCAGGGTTATCGTCCACTGTGGACGACGTGGGCGGTGAGCCCCGCCACGGCCCTGCGGTAGCGGCGATCGGCGTTGTCGACCCCTGGGGACGGGATGGAAATCGAGAAGACGTTGTTCGACGCGCACCGGACGCGGTTCGCGGCGATCGACCGGTTGCTGCCCGAGGCCGCGCCACCCCCGCTTGTCGGTGAACGCGTGGACGCCGCCACGTCCTCGGGGGTCCAGGTCACCGGCGTGGTGCAGCGCCAGCTGCACGGCCCGGACGACGTCCCGCTGCTCTGGTCGGCCGCCGACGTGCGCCAGCTGTTCCCGTTCATCGGGGGCACCGGGACCGAGGGCATGGACGTGCTGCTGCGTGCGTGGCGGGCCTGGACGGACGCCGAATCACCCGGCGAGGATTCGTCCTGTGTGGTCAATTGGCCGAGCCGGGACGCCGAGGCGATCCGCGCCTTCCTCGACCACGGGCTGGTGCCGATGTCCGCGCTCGCCGTGCGCACCGGCTGCCACCGCGACGAGGCGGAGGACGACGGTGTCGCCGTGCGCCGGGCACGTCCGGACGATTTCGAAGACGTGCTCGCCATGGCCGTGTCAACGCACGATTACATCGGCCAGGTCGCCACCCGGCAGCGCCCGAACGCGGCCGAACTGCTCGCCCCGGCGCTGGAACGCGCCCTCGACAAGGACAAGCCGCTGCTGTGGCTGGCGGAGCGGCACGGCGAGATCGCCGCGTTCGCGCACGCCGCCTGGATCGCCTCGACGCCGGGGTCCGCCGAGGCCGAACTCCTCCCCCACGGCCGCTGGGGGTATGTCAACAACGTGGTCACCGTGCCCGGCTTGCGCGGACGCGGATTCGGCCGGACCCTGATGTGCGTGGTGCACAAGGAGTTCTCCGCCGACGGCGCGGACGGCACCTACCTGTACTACAACCCGACCAACCCGCTCTCTTCGGTGTTCTGGCACCGGCAGGGTTATCGTCCACTGTGGACGTCCTGGGAGGTCCATCCGGCTTCGGCCCTGCGCTAGCCCCAGCGGCGCTAGCCGTCCGGTTTGCGATGGTTTCGTCACCCTTGCGTGTGACGTGGGCCCCGCACGGTTGTGCGCCTCCCAGGTCGGGGTTAACTTTTGAACTGACCAGTCAGTTTAAAAGTTCCACGAGTCACCGACCTGGGAGTTCTTCGTGCGGGTTCAAGCCGACAGGGTGTCCGTCACCGGGCCCCACGGCACGTTGCTGTCGCCTACTTCGCTCACCGTCTCGGGCGGTGAGCTGGCGATCGTGCACGGCGAGCCGGGGGTCGGCGTGACGGCCTTCGGGCTGGCGCTGGCCGGACGGCTGAAGCCCGCCACCGGGACGGTGACCGTCGAGGGCGGTGATCCGCGGCAGGTCGTGGCGGTCGTCGACTCCCCCGGCGTGAGCGAACCGGACGGCGCGCTGTCACTGCAGGTCGTCGTCGGTGAGGAACTCGAACTGGCGAAACGCCCGGCGAACAAGGCCGCCGTCGCGAGCTGGCTGGCCGGGCACGACGTCGCCGCCTTCGCCACCACCCGCTTCGAGAACATCGAGGCGGTGACGCGCACGAGACTGCTCACCGCGCTCGCCGCGGGCCGCAAGGACGTCGGGGTGCTCGTGCTCGACACTCCGGACCGGCACACCAGCGACGTCGACAGCTGGGCGCGGCTCGCCCGCGAGCACGCCGAACGCGGCCTCGCCGTCATCGTGCTGACCGCCACCACCCCGGTTTCGGCCCTGCCACAGCAGCCTGCCCGGTGCGGTGACCTCGAACAGCCCGCCCCGGTGCGCTGGGCGCCCGCCGAAACCCCGGCGGAGACGACGCTGGAAGCGACCGTGGCGGACGACACCGAGAAGACTTCAGGAGACCAGGAATGAACCCCGTCCGGATCGCCGCCAACGAGCTGCGCCGGCTGTCCGCCGGCACCCTCCCGAAACTCGCCATGGTCGCGCTCGTCCTGGTGCCGCTGCTGTACGCGTCCTTCTACCTCTACGCGAACTACGACCCGTATTCGCGCCTGGACAAGCTCCCCGCGGCGATGTTCACCGCCGACGCCGGCTCCAAGGATTCCGAAGGCGCGGAGCGCAACATCGGCCGCGAGGTGACCGACGAACTGGTCAAGTCGGGCACTTTCCAATGGCATGAAACCTCCCCCGAGGAGGCCGCCAAGGGCGTCCGCGACGACACCTACTCGTTCGCGATCGGTATCCCGCGCGACTTCTCCTCGGCGCTGCTGTCCTCGGGTAACCTCCAGCCGCAGCAGGCGACGATCACGCTGACCACCAACGACGCCAACAACTATCTGTCCGGGACCATCGCGAAACAGGTGGCCGAGCAGGTCCGCAAGACGATCGCGGAGAAGGTCGGCAGCGAGGCCGCGGACAAATTCCTCATCGGCTTCTCCACCATCTATGGCAAGACCCAAGAGGCCTCGACGGGCGCTTCGCAACTCGCCGACGGCGCGGGCAAACTCCAGTCGGGTCAGCGACAGCTGGCCGACGGCGCTTCCCAGCTCGCCTCCGGCAGCTCCCAGCTGGCGACCGGACTCGGCACGCTGAAATCGAGCACCGCCCAGCTGCCCGCCCAGACGAAGAAACTCGCCGACGGCGCCGGTCAGGTCGCCGACGGAAACCAGAAGGTCGCCGTCGCGGCCTCACTCGCGGCGACGGCGTCCGGCGACATCCAGGCCAAACTCGACGGCTACCGAACCCAGCTGGGGAAGGACCTGCGCGACGCCGGTCTTGCCGAGGCCGACGTGCAGGAGATCCTGGGCCGCCTGGACCAGCTCCGGTCGCCGGTGGACGAGGCGAACACGAAGATCCAGGGCGCGAACAGTCAGCTCACCCAGCTCGCCTCCGGCGCACGACAGGTGTCCGACGGCGCACACGAGTTGGCCGCGGCGACACCGCAGCTCACCAGTGGGATCGCGCAGGCCGCCGACGCGTCGGCCAAGCTCCGTGACGGCGCCGCGAAACTGAACGACGGCGAGAAGTCCGCGGTCACCGGCACGAATCAGCTCGCCGACGGCGCGGTAAAGCTGCGTGACGGGCTCGCCGCCGGGCTCAAGGAGATCCCGAACCCCGACGACCCCACCCGCGCGGCCACCGCCAACACCATCGCCGACCCGGTCGCGGTCAACTCCACCGGCGTCGCCTCGGCCGGGACCTACGGCGCGGGCCTCGCCCCGTTCTTCATCTCCCTCGCCACCTGGATCGGCGCGTTCGTGCTGTTCCTGCTGCTGCGCCCGCTCTCGACCCGCGCGCTGACCGCCGGCGCGTCGCCGTTCAAGGTCGCGCTCGGCGGCTGGCTGCCTTCGGCCGTGCTGGGGATCGCGCAGGTGATCGTGCTGTTCGGCGCGGTGACCTGGCTGGTCGGCATCAACGTCGCCCATCCGCTCGGCGCGATCGGGTTCGCCGTGCTGGTGTCGCTCACCTTCACCGCCGTGGTGCACGCGCTCAACGCCTTCTTCGGTGCGGTCGGGAAGTTCCTCGGCCTGGTGCTGCTGGTGTTACAACTGGTCAGCGGAGGTGGAACGTTCCCGTGGCAGACCATCCCGGACGCGCTGTATCCGCTGCACATCGTGCTGCCGATGGGTTACGCGATCGACGGGTTCCGGAACTTGCTCTACAGTGGCGCGTCGATGGAAATCCTCGGTGACATCGGTGTCCTGCTCGCCTACCTCGTCGGCGGCATCCTGGTTTCGACGCTGGCGGCGCGGAAACGGCGCACCTGGACGATTTCGGCGCTGAAACCCGAGCTGGCGTTGTGACCACCCGGGGTGAGGCGACGAAGCAGAAGCTGTTCGAGGCGACACTGAGGTTGTCGGCCAGCCGGGGCCTGGTCGGGCTGACGGTGGACGACATCGCGGCCGAGGCGAAGGTCGCCAAGGGCACCGTTTACTACAACTTCGGCAGCAAGGACGGCCTCGTCGACGCGTTGCTGCGCTACGGCGTCGGCGTGCTCGCCGCCCGCCTGCGCGCGGCCACCGGCGACGGCGACCCGATGGACGTCATCGAGTCGCAAGTGGACGGTACGCTGGAGTTCATCGCCGAATACCCCGGTTTCTCGCAGATCCTGGTGAGCGAGATGTGGCGCACGCCCGGTACGTGGCACGAGACCCTGACGTTGCTGCGCGAGGAGATCATCTCGATCGTGCGCGACCAATTGCACCGGCTGGACGCCGCCGGACGGCTGCCCGACGGCGTCCAGATCCCGACGGCCGCGGCCGGTCTGTTCGGCACGATGCTCGTGGTCGCCCTGGACTGGCAGGTGTTCCAGCCGAAACGCACCCGGGCCGACGTGCGGGAATCGGTGATGGTGCTGATCCGGGGCCTCGGCCGCTAGTGTCGCGACTCGGTTAACATTGACAACGTGTCCGACCTGAACACGTCCCGGCGCAGGCGACGCCGCTCCGACGCCGACCGCAGCGCGTCCGCGATCCTGCACGCCGCCAAGGAAACCCTTGCCACGCGACCGAACGCGAATATCGGGGAAATCGCGACGGCGGCCGGGGTGAGCAGGCAAACCGTCTATGCTCACTTCAAGACCAGAGAGGCGCTCATCAACGCGGTGATCGACGAGATCACCGCCGAGGCGACCGCCGAAATGGACGCCGCGCGGCTGGACGAGGGAACGGCGGCCGCCGCGCTGCTCCGCCTGCTCGATGCCAGCTGGCGCACACTCCAGCGCTATCCCCAGCTCCTGAGCATCGCCGCGACGGCGGCCGACACCGAAGCGGACCAGACCCGCCACCACCAGGTGCTCGACCATCTCGAGCGAGTCCTCACCCGGGGCAGGCAATCCGGCGAGTTCGCCGACGGCCTCCCGGTCTCCTGGCTGGCCACCGCCGTGATCACTCTCGGGCACGCGGCAGGAGACGCGGTGAGCACGGGCCGGATGACGCTCACGGACGCCACCGAAGCACTCGCCACGAGTGCCCTGCGCCTCTGCGGGACCGAGGCGGACCCGACCCGGCCTAGGCCTCCGGGTCTCGGACCCATTTCAGCTTGACCTCGAAGTTCCCTTCCAGCCCCGTTTTCGCGATCACCGCGCCCGCCTGCGCGGTGAGCTTGATGCCGAACTTGAGCTCCACCTCGTCCGGTCCCCGTGTCATCGAACGGAAGGTGTCGAGCGCTGACGCGGCCGCGTCCCGCACGTTCGCCAGCGCCGCCTCGAACGACCCCTTGGCGTCCTCGATGAGGTCGTCGCGCCGGGAGACGCGGGACGTACCGGGGACGGGATCGATCTCGACGACCACCGAACCGCCGCCGTCGAGCGGGAACCGTGTCAGGTCGTTCACCGGTGCTCCTTACTGTCCACAGTGGATTCTCAGCCATTCGCCCTGCTGGATGCCCGCCCGGATGTCGTCGAGTTGTTTCAGGAGGATGTCCAGCCGGTCCCGGTTGCTCAGGTACTCCAGCACGGCCCGGTGGAACGCGCCGGTCATCGTGGCGGGCATCAGGTCCGAGGCGTCGAAACACAGGGCGGGTGCCGACGTGAGGGTGTCCGCGATCTTCCGGCTCACCGGATCCGTGTAGACGTCGAGACCGAGTTTCCGGTTGGCGGAGAACGCGCTCGCGCCCCGTATCGACGGCCAGACGCGTTGCGCCTTCTCCGAAGCCAGGTATTCAAGCAGTTTCCGCGCCCGCGGGGTGTCCTGGAACATGCCCGCGAGGTCGGCGGCGACCTCCGAAACGTCCCGTCCGGGGAACGGCAGGAAGTCGAAATCGGCGCTGGGCCGGGGAGACGTCCCGTCTGCGCGCTGATGGCCCTGGTAGCGACTCATGATGAACGACGCCTGGTGTTCGAGCACGCAACCCGGCGGATCGGCGAACATCGGCTTGCCCGCGTCGCCGAAGTCGGTCAGCAGCGCGGCCGCGGCGCCACCGCGGATCCCGGCGGGCTCGACCAGTGAACCCCAGTCCAGCCAGGCCTGTCTGACCTCCGGCGACGTCCACTTCAGACTGCCGGACGCCCATTGCCAGTACTTCTCGGGTCCCGCCGAATGCAGCAGGATGTCCTCGATCCAGTCGGTCCCCGGCCAGCCCGACGTCGGCGGCGCGCCCATCCCGACACACCATGGCGTGCTGCCCGAGGCCGTCAACCCGGCGGCGAACGCGCGGAGACCGTCGAACGTCGTCGGGCGGATCCCGGTCAGCCGGGCCGGGTCGTACCAGATCATGCTCTTCAGATCGGCCTTCACCGCGACCGCGTACAACTTCGGGGTGCCGATCTTCTGCAGGGTGACCCATTGCGAGCTGAAGGAGCCCGCCACGGTCGCGGAAAGGTCGTCGTCGAGCGGCAGCAGGTCGCCCGTCTTCTGGTACTTCGCCAGCACACCGGCGTTCGGCAGGACGGCGACGTCCGGCGGGGTGCCACGCTGGACGTCCGAGGCGAGCACCTGGTCGACGGCGCGGGTGCCCTGGTAGAGGTAGCCGATCCCGGTGTCGGCTTTGAACGCGTCCAGCACCTGCCGGAAAGCCATCTCCTCCGGCCCGGTCCACGACGCGAGAACGACCACCTCCTCGTCGTCCGCCGACGCCGAGCAGCCGCCCGCGACCAGCGACAACGCCATCACCGAGGCCAGCAGTCTTTTCACGGCCGGTACCGGTATTCGTCGATCCGGCCGTGCAGCCCGAGCAGGACCAGCCCGCCGGCGAGCAGGGTGCCCGCCGGGATCAGGAACTCCCGCCCGCCGGATTCGGCCGCCCCGGCGGCGTCGGCGGCCACGGCCTTGGCGCCCGCCGTTGCCACCCGGGTGTTGTCCGTCGCCACCGTGGTGGTCTGCCCGGCCTTCACCCGGAACTCGTCGACGGTCACGCCGCATCCCTGCTCCTCGTCGCAGTACTCGGTCAGCAGGGCGGCGAGTTTCCGCTGCCCCTGGTCGTCGGCCGCCTGGATCTGCGTGTTCCGCGCGACGGCGACGCCGTCGAGCCGTTCGCCGACCGAGTCCAGGCGGTCCCGGCTGATCAGGGTGAACACCAGCGCCGCCCCGATCGCGGCGATCACCAGGGTCGCCGCGAGCAACGGGATATTCGTCATCCGGCGGAAGCGTTTCTTCAGGTACAGCTGGGTCAGTACGAGCAGGATCACCAGAGCCAGCACCGGCAGGAGCCACAACGGGAGCATCGCGCGGCTCACGCCGGTCGACGTCAGCTGCCCGTCCAGCGCCTCACGTTGCTTGTCCTGCAACGTTTCCAGCCCGTCGAGGACGCCACCCGGCGCGTGGAGCAGCCGGGACGCGTTCCACAGGTCCACCGCGCCGAGCACGGCGGCGTCCGGCTGCCGGAAATGGACGTCGGCCTGCCCCATGGAGCCCGAATAGGCCGCGACCTGGCTCTCCACCACTTGCAGTGCGTTGCCGCCGGAATCGCCTGCCTGGTTGAACTCGGCGACCTGCGCGAGACTCTGGCTCGCCAGCGCCAGCTGGTTCGTGTATTCCTGCCCCGGCCCGGCGAGTTTCGCCTCACCGGAAGCGAAACTCGTGATCGCGGCGGCGTCGGCGGCCACCAGCGCGGCCCGCGCGGCGGTCACTTCGAGCACCGCCTGCGAAGTCCGGTCGCGGACCGTTTCCGCCGTGTTCTGGACACTGTGGAACGCCCACAGCGAGGTCACCAGGACCGCGAGGGTCAGCACCAGCAGGCCCGCGCGGAGCCGGACCAGCGTCACCCTGGTCGCGGTCGTCCTCACGACGCGGCCCCGGCGAGCGGTCTGCCGCAGCCGACGCAGAAGTTCGCCCCGGCGGGAGACAGCGCGGGACACTCGGCGCAGGCGACCGGCGGTGGCGTGGCCTCGGAACCGGCCTGTGGTTCGGACATCGGCCGATCTTCCTGCCCTGGAGCGATTTCCGAAACCCTCGACGGGATGACGAGATGCAGGATCGCGGACCGCGGCGCCGTTTCCCGCACCCGGACGATCCCCTTCTCCGCGTCGACAACCTCCACGACGGCCTTGAGACGCCGCAGCGTGTCTTCGTCCCCGTCCGCCGTGGCCAAGACGAACGCCGCGCCCCACTCCCGCGCGGCGGTGACGTGATCCCCTGCCGCGTGGGCGTCGCCGCCGAGCGTCAACGCCTCGCCGAGCTTGGCCTTGCCCTGGTAACCCCCGACGATCGGGTCGATCAGCGTCGGCGGGACCGGATCGTGCGTCCAGCGCCCGGCGACGGGCAGCGCGCCACCCTCGACCGCGGCCCCGGACAAGGGCACGAGTTCCGCCCACGCCAGCTGCCGGTCCTGCCCGTGTGACGGGTCGAGGTCGGGGTCGAGATCGAGGATCACCTGATAGTCGCGTGTCTCGTCGCCGGAGAACGCGCCGAGGGAGAGTTCCACCTCCCGGACGGCGACCTCCCGGCATCGATCGGTGAGGTCGTACTCGTCCGGGAACACCTGCTTGACCGACCGCAGCCTGCTGAACGGCATGGTGCCGATCCGCAGCCGGACCTCGGGCAGCACCTTCGTCATCGCGCTTGCGACGAGCCGCCGGAAATCGTCGGCGAGCGCGTCGTCCTCGACGACCGAGTCGACGTTCCCACGCAGCACCCGGCCGATCTGGGTGAGTTCCGCCGGCTCCCAGCCGTCACCGATCCCCCTGGCGTCGCAGACGAAGCGGCCTTCGCAGCTGTTCAGCACGGTCATCAGGTCGGCCCTGGTCTGTGAGTCGTTGCGGCCGTCGGTGAGGAGGATCGCGTGGCGGACGGCGTCCGGGACGCGCTCGAAGAGGTCGCGTGCCTTGGCGAGCCAGGCACCCATCGCGGTCCCGCCGACCGCGGCGAGGTGTTCGACGACGGCGCGTGCCTCCGCCCTGGTCTGTTCGGAGGCCGTCACCAGTCCGTCTTCGGCCGGGTAGAGCATCGTCGCGCGGTCGGTGCCCTGGATGACCGCGAACCGCACCCCGTCGGGAAGGACGTCGATGGCGGCCGCGGCCGCACGCCGGGCCTCGCCGATCTTGGTGCTGGGAAAGCGCATCGAGCTGGAGCAGTCGATCATCAGTACCTCGGCGGCCGTCTTGGCGGCACTCGCCTCCCCGCCCCGCGAAACGACCCGGACGATCGCGGTCATCGCCCGGTCCCCCTCGGCCAGGAACTTGTTCTGGTGCATTTCGAGGCCCAGACTCGGCTCCCCGCTCATCGCTCCCCTTTCACACCAGGGTCACCGGTCTCACCGAGTTGGCGAGATCGATCAGGACGTCGTGCTGATCCGGCCTCGGCGCGTGATGGGCGAGGCGCCGGTACGACCTTTCGAGAACCGTGCGCGCGCCCTTCTCGGTCGACCGCAGGATCTCACCGTCGGTGATCCCGTCCTGTCCGGTGAGGACACCCGCCAGCCCGGTCTCACGCACGGCCGTCTCCAGCCTGTCGCGGGCGTCGCCGTCGAGGTCCAATGCGGACAGCCGGACCACCGCGTCGTCGAGTTCGGCCGACAGCGGGAGGTCGCCGGTCTCCGGCATCGGCGCGGACAGCACACGCACCCCGGCGATCCTCGCCGCTTCGTCGTACCGCGAGAACTCCGGGACCTGGTCGAGGATTTCCACCGCGGCCGCGCGGTTTCCGCGCAGCAGCCGGACCCGCGCGAGCCCGAACGCCGCAGTGACCTGGGCGCGGTCCCGCACCCACAAAGCGTCGTAGTACCGCTCGGCGGCGGCCGCGCCGTTGAGCTGCTCCTCGCAGAGGCCGAGCGCGAGTTTCGGCGGCTCCTCGCCGGGGATGTCGCGATACACCGCGTCGAATTTCCGTTTGGCAGCCTCGAAATCTCCCTCACCGAGGGCGAGCAGGCCGCGATGCCAGTCGACCCGCCAGTCGTAGGTGGCACGTTCCCCGAGCAGTCTTTCCGCCTGTGCCACCGCCAGCGCGGCTTCGACGGTCGCCCCGAGTTCGAGATGCGCCCGGCACCGCCGGAATTCGACCTCCGCCGAACTGGGCACCTTGTCGAGTTTCTTCAGCAGCCGCGCCGCGTCGGGAGCGCGGACGCTGCGCAGGAACGTCACCTGCGGATCGTCCGGATCCTCGCGCGGCACCGGCAGGCCGACGGCGATCTCCCCGGCGGCAGGCCGTTCGCCGAGCGAGACGGGGACGCCGTCGGTCCAGTGTTCCAACGGCGGCGCCTGGCCGAGGCCCGCGTCCAGCAGCACCGCTCCTTCGGTGAACAGCGTCGACCCGGCGGGCCGGGATTGCCTGTCCCGCAAGGAAAGGACCTCGGCGAGTACGCCGTCGAGCTGGACCAGCATCTCGTGCGCGGAGGCGAACCGCTGCTCGAACGGGGCGGTCGCACGGTCGAGGACGCGGATGAACGACTCGATGCCGAACCGGACGCCACGCGCGTCGGGCGTCACCGACCAGCCGTCACTGGCCTGGAAGAGTTCGCGCAGCGTCACGCCGACGGTGTGGATGTCGGACCGGACGGTGAGCCCGCGTTTCGCCCGTTCCCTGGGCGTCACCTGGTAATGCTCGGTGCCGACGGCCGGGCTTTCGTCGTCGGTGATCTTGCGGATCGCGCCGAAGTCGATGACCTTGATCCGCTTTTCGCCGTGGATCACGTTGTCCGGCTTCATGTCGCAGTACAGCAGTCCCTCGCCGTGCAGATAGTCGAGCGCGGTCAGGATCTCACGCCCGTACGCCACGACGTGTTCGACCAGCAGCCGTCCCTCGCGGGAATCCAGCCCGGCCCGGCCGCGGTTCTTGATCTCCCGCAACGAAAGGCCGTCGACGAATTCCATGACGATGTAGCGGGAGCCGTCGTGCTCCACCACGTTGAGGATCCGGACGATATTCGGATGCTCCAGCGCGGTGAGCACCTGGCTCTCGGTCTCCGCGATCCGCACGGCGGCGGTGTTGTTCGTGTTGATCAGGCCCTTGAGCGCGACGTGCAGCCCACCGAGGCCTGAATCCGTTGCCAGGTAGACGAAACCGAGTCCGCCGCGGGCGACGCAACCGAGCACGTGGTACCGGCCGTCGACGACGTCGCCCGCCTTCAGCCGGGGCGAGAAGGAGAACGGCGTCCCGCAGACCGGGCAGAAGCCCTCGGTCGGCGCGGGCCCGCCGCCGACCGAGCGGCCGACCGCCGTGCCGGTGCAGCCGTGCTTGCCGCAGAACCGTTCCTCCTCGGGCACCCGCGGATCGGTCAGCAGGCGCCCGTCGACGTCGCGGAGTTCGACGATCGGCAGCGGGACACGGTCGTCCGCGGTCGCGTGACCGGCCATCTGCTGGGAGCGGGTGACCACCGTGTTCGCGACCCTGCTCGGCGCCTCGCTGGGGCCGGGGATCACCAGGGTCGGCTTTTCCGCGCGCACCGGCTCTCCCGGTGGCAGGCCGCAGACCATGCAGAAGCCGGTCTTGCCGAGCACACCCGGGCAGCCGTCCCGGCCGCAAGCCGTCATCCGTCGATCCGTTTCCGTACGGTGTTCGCGTACTGTTCGACAGCGTCCGCGGCGGCCGCGAGGTCGCACGGTCCTTCGAAGAGCATCCGCCAGGCGGGAGCGTAGGCGGCATCGAGTTCGACGTCTTCGACGAAGCCACTGTTACGGGCCATCTCGCCGTACGCGTCGAGCCGGGCGCGAAGTTCCGCGCGCCGCGCGAGGTTCTCGTCGAGAAGGCGCCGGAGCTCGCGGGCGCGTTCCCCGGTCCGGGCGACAGCCCGCTCGCAGGCGGGCAGATGCCGTTTCACCCACTCGGCTTCACCGTCCTGCTCCGCCGCCCGCAGTTGCGTCAAGGCACCCTTCAGCCGCCGGGCCTTGGCCTGGAAGTCCGGGGCGTCGGTGAACCGGGGCGCGTCGCCGAGGTTGTCCTTCTCCAGGCGGGTGAGTTCGGCGAGCCGGATCTCCAGCAGCGCGAGGCGGCCCTCGTCGTCGTCCTCGGCGGCGGGAAGGACGTCGGTACTCGACCGGACCACGGTCACTCCCGGCGAAGTCTCCTTGTGGAAGGCGAGTGCGAGCCGCAGCCCGAGTTCATGCGCCCGCTGGGCCAGCGGCACGATCACCTCGCCGACGAGCTTCTCCGGTTCGGCCGCTTCGTCGATCCCGTAGACGACGACCGTCCGGCCCGGACCGTGATGGCCCGCCGGCGAATCCGCGACGACGTCCAGCCGTTCGGAGATACGGCGGCGCACCTCGGCGGCGGTCTTGCCGACCGCGTCGACGGCGAGGACGACGCTGCCCACCGGCGGCACCGTCGGCCCGGACGCGCTCCGCCCCGCACCCTGTTCCCGGTCGGCGAGGACGACGGCGCGGCGCAACGAGGCGGAGATGGCGGAATCATCCTCGCCGGTGATGATCACCCAGACGTCCGACCGGCCGTGCCCGCCGAGCCAGCCGGCGAACTCACGCGCGAACAACCTGTCGATGACGGGCGGATCCGGGTACTGCACGAAACCGGGGTCGATCGCCGGACTGCCTTCGGCCCAGCGGCGCAAGTCCGGCAGGTAGCCGAGCATGGTCTCGACCGGGATCATCCAGGAGACGCGGGCGGCCTCGGTCGCGTAGCGGGTCGCGATCATGCCGACGACGTGCCCGGTCTTGTCCGCGACGACCGCGGAACCGCTGAAGCCGTGCGTGATCGGCTCGGCGTCGAGGGTCCGGTGCAACTGGACGCGTTCGAGGCCGTGCCCGCCGTCGCCGACGACGGTCGCGAGCGACCACATGCCGTCCGACCCCTGCGGGAAGCCGAACGCGCGCACCCGCTGGTTGTCTTCGAGCACCGTCCGGTGCAGTGACGCGCCGGTGACCTGATCCTCGGCGTCACGCAACCGGAGCAACGCGACGTCCCCACCGTCGTCGCCGATGGGTACGGCCTGCGCGACGAGCGTGGCGAATCCGGACTCGACAGCGGGAAGCGCCACGAAATCCACGGCGACGCCGTCCTGGCCTTCGATCACGTGAGCGCAGGTGAGGAGGTGTTCGCCGTCGAGCATCGTCCCGGCACCCAGGACGCGCCCACGGGAATCGCGCAGCCGCACCCGCCAGCGTCTGCGCTCCGAAGTCACCCGGAATACCTTACCGATCGTGCGTGGTCATGACGGTTCTCGCCGCCATTACCACTCACGAGGCCTAGGGCGTGTCTGGCAAATCTGTTCGATGGGGTTCGTGATCCAGGCGGCCCCTGGTGGTGTGGGCCCTTCGGCCTCGTACTGGACGTACTCGGTCGAAGGGCCCGCGCCGCCAGGAACCACCTGGGCGCGAAGACCACGAACGAGATTTGTCAGACACGCCCTAATGCGCGGCTTCGTTCCAGGACCGCCCGTAGCCGACCGAGACCTCCAGCGGCACGGCGAGGTCGTAAGCCGAGCCCATTCCCTGACGCACCAAGGCTTCCAGTTCCTCGCGCTCGCCGTCGGCCACCTCGAGGACGAGTTCGTCGTGGACCTGCAGCAGCACGCGGCTCTTCAGCTTCGACTCGGTCAGCGCGCGGTGCACATTCAGCATCGCGACCTTGATGATGTCGGCCGCGCTGCCCTGGATGGGCGCGTTGAGCGCCATTCGCTCGGCCATTTCACGGCGCTGCCGGTTGTCGCTGTTGAGATCCGGCAGATAGCGGCGGCGGCCGAAGATCGTTTCGGTGTAACCGACCTTCGCCGCGTCGACCACGACCGAGTAGAGGTAATCGCGCACGCCACCGAAGCGGGAGAAGTACGCCTCCATCTGTTCTTTGGCGTCTTCGGTCGAGATCCGCAGCTGCTGCGAAAGGCCGTACGCCGAAAGCCCGTACGCCAGGCCGTACGACATCGCCTTGACCCGGAACCGCAGTTCCGGCGTGATCTCTTCCGGCGGCAGCGAGAACGCGCGCGACGCCACGAACGTGTGCAGGTCCTCGCCGCTGTTGAAGGCTTGGATCAACCCCTCGTCCTGCGAAAGGTGCGCCATGATCCGCATTTCGATCTGGCTGTAGTCCGCCGTCATGAGTTCGGCGTACCCGTCGCCGACGACGAACGCGTCGCGGATGCGGCGGCCTTCCTCGGTGCGGATCGGGATGTTCTGCAGGTTCGGGTCCACCGACGAGAGCCGTCCGGTGGCGGCGATCGTCTGCAGCAGCGTGGTGTGGATGCGGCCGTCGTCGGCGACCGCCTTGATCAGCCCCTCGACCGTGGTGCGCAGCCGGGTCGCGTCCCGGTGCTCCAGCAAATGCTGCAGGAACGGGTGCTCGGTCTTCTCGAACAGGCTCTGCAGTGCCTCGGCGTCGGTGGTGTAGCCGGTTTTGGTGCGCTTGGTCTTCGGCATGCCGAGCTCGTCGAACAGGATCACCTGCAGCTGCTTCGGCGAGCCGAGGTTGACCTGCTTGCCGATGACCGCGTACGCCTCGTCCGCGGCCTGCGTGACGCGGCTGAGGTAATGCGACTCCAGATCCGTCAGGTGCTCGATGTCGACCGCGATACCCGCCGCTTCGAGTCCGGTGATCACCTGCAGCAGCGGCAGTTCCAGTTCGCCGAGCAGCTGGGCGCCGCCGAGTTCCCCGAGCTCCTCGGTCAGCGCGCCCGCCAGTTCGGCGACCGCGCGGGCCTTGACCAGCTCGGCCTGGATCTCCTTCTGCTCCATGTCCTCGGCGCCGCCGTCGAGCAGGGACAGCTGGCCGTCGCCGGTGTCGGCCTCCGAGCGCAGCTCGCGGTGCAGGTAGCGCAGCACGAGGTCGTCGAGCTCGAAGGTTCGCTGGCCGGGGCGGACCAGGTACGCCGCGAGCACGGTGTCCATGACGAGCCCGGCGAACGTCCAGCCGCGCGCGCTGACGGCGTGCAGCGGGGCTTTGAGTTCGTGACCGATCTTCTGGATCTTCTCGTCGGCGAGCCAGGCTGCGAGCGCCTTGTCGTCCTCGGCGTCCATGGCCGTGACGTCGACATACGCGCCTTCGCCATCCGCGGCCGCGAAGGTGATGGCCTTGAGGTCGGACCGGACCGAGGCCCCGGTGGTGCGGAACGCCAGTCCGGTTGGCGTGTTCTGACCGGTGTGCGCGGAAAGCCAGGCCGTGAGCGCGCCCGGGGCGAGCTTCTCGCCCTTGACCTCGAAGCCCTCTTCGGCCTCGGGTTCGGCGCTCTGCAAGGTCGCGAACAGACGGTCACGCAGCACCCGGAACTCGAGTTCGTCGAACAACGCGTGCACGGCCTCGCGGTCCCAGGGACGCAGCTCGAGCCCGGACGGGGCCAGCTCCAGCTCGACGTCGCGGACCAGCTCCGTGAGCTGGCGGTTCAGCATCACGGCGCCGAGGTGCTCGCGCAGCGCGTCGCCGACCTTGCCCTTGACCTCGTCGACCCGGTCGATCAGGTCGTTGAAGGAGCCGAACTGCTTGATCCACTTCGCGGCCGTCTTTTCGCCGACACCCGGGATGCTGGGCAGGTTGTCCGAGGGGTCGCCACGCAGGGCGGCGAAGTCCGGGTACTGCGCCGGGGTGAGGCCGTACTTTTCCTCGACCACCTGCGGGGTGAACCGGGTCATCTCCGACACGCCGCGCTTCGGGTACAGCACGGTGACCTGATCGGTCACCAGCTGGAGCGCGTCACGGTCACCCGTACAGATGAGGACGTCGAAGCCTTCGGCGGTCGCCTGTGTCGTGAGCGTGGCGATGATGTCGTCGGCTTCGTAGTTCTCCTTGGTCAGCGCGGGGATGCCGAGGACCTTGAGCACGTCCTCGACCAGCCCGACCTGGCCCTTGAACTCGTCCGGCGTGGCACTGCGGTTGGCCTTGTACTCCTTGAACGTCTCCGAGCGGAACGTCTTGCGTGAGAGGTCGAACGCCACCGCGAGATGGGACGGCGCCTCGTCGCGCAGGAGGTTGATGAGCATCGAGGTGAACCCGAACACCGCGTTCGTCGTCTGCCCTGTCTTCGTCTTGAAGTTCTCCGCGGGCAGCGCGAAGAAGGCGCGATACGCCATCGAATGGCCGTCGATCAGCAGCAGCTTGGGCCGCTCGGCCTGTGCGGTGGCAGGTGTGGCGTTGGCAACGGTCGTGTTCTCACTCGGGCTCACAAGAGCGAGTCTAGGGTGAGGGTCTGACAGTTCTCCCTGTCGTGTCGTTTGCGGACTGTCGGCGGAGCTGCTCGGCTCCCTCAGCGCGGGAACTCGCCTGGCCGAAGGCCCCGGGATCGGGGCGGCAGGGCAGGACGTGAGAAAAATTCGATAACGTGCGCCCCGGCGACGCGAGCGCGGTCGCGGGTTCACGATGCTAAGGAGCTCTGCGTGACCGAACAAGCCCTCGAATCCTTCGCCGGGATCGACCCGGCCTTCGCCGGCCAGCAGCTCAACGACAAGATCGGGCTCGAAATCAGCGAATTCGGTCCCGAACGCGTCGTGGGCAGCATCCCGGTCGAGGGCAACCTCCAGCCCTACGGCCTCCTCCACGGCGGCGCCAACGCCGTCGTCGCCGAGGCACTCGGCTCGATGGTCGCCGCGCTCAACGCCGGCACCGGCAAGGCCACCATGGGCCTCGAACTTTCGTGCACGCATCACCGGGCGGTCCGCTCGGGCCGGGTGACCGGCGTCGCGACGCCCGTGCACGTCGGCCGCGGGACCATCACCGCGGAGATCGTGCTGACCGATGACCAGGGACGCCGTTCGTGCACGGCGCGGCTGACCTGCGTCGTACGGGAACGGCCGCCGGGCGCCTGACCGGATAGCCTGCCGAGTGTCAGGAAAGGGTCTTTCAGGACGAAAAACGTCTTGAAAGACCCTTTCCTGACACATGAGCAGGACGGTGCCGCGGTAGTCCTCGACACGGCTCAGGTGCGGGCGTTCGCCGCCACCGCCGGCCACCAGTCCTTTCGGTCGAGCGGCAGAATCCCTGTTCCTGACCCAGCAAGCGCTGTCGAAGCGGGTCCGGAAGCTTGAGGACGCCCTGTCGGCCCAGCTCTTCCGGCGCACCAACCGGTCCGTCGAACGGGTCGCCGGGCGCGGACTGGCCAACTCGCTCGACCCGCTGGTCCGCGGCGAGATCGACCTCGTGTTCGGCCGCGTCGCGGACCTCGCCCGTGAGGTGCCCGCCGAACTCGACCACCGGCTCGTCCGGCTCGAACCGCTGGTCGCGCTCCTGCCCCCGGAACATCCGCTGACGAAGAAACAGGTCCCCCCTTTGTCCGATCTCAAGGACGAAGGGAGCTGGATCCCGCAATTGGCGGGCCCGGTCGAATGGCTTTCTTATTTGCAACGCCTATGCAAAGAATTCGGCGTCCCGATCGACCAGTCCGGCGTCAGTTACGACCTCCGGCACACGCTGGAGCAGACCCGCTACGGCAAGCAACGGATCACCTCGCCGGCGCGGATATGGACCTCTCCGCCGATCTCAACCTGCGTGTCCTGCCTTTCGAAGCTCGTTCGCGGCGATCACCGGCGCCGCCTGCGTCACCGGATTCACCAGCGCGGCCGCCGCCACCGGGAGCTCGGCGTTGGTCAGCATCCGCGGTGCCACCCCGCCGACTTGCGAGCCGCCGACCAGGCCGATCGGTCCGTCCTCAATGGACAGTCGCGAGCGCGGTCCGGCCGGCGCCGCCGGGAACTCCGCCTCGACCTGCCTGGTCAACGGTTCCACGACGTTGAGCACGTTGTCCTCGGTGGCAAGCCCGAAGAACGCTTCGAATCCCCCTCGGGGAACCCTTTCCCGGTCATCGGCAACCCGAGGTGCACCCGCCACGCGTGCAGGTCCCGCCTCGGCAACGCCGCCGCCATGGCCGCCTCGCTGAACGGCTTCGCTCAGGTCGACACTCATCGTTCTTCTCTCCCGGTCCGAACCGGTGTTTTCCGGCCATGGGAACAGCTAACCGCGAGGTCGGGGCCCTGCTCCAACAGCCGTTCGGCCTGGATGACAAACCATCGGTTGTCACTACCGGACAGCCGCCGGAGGCAGCCTTGACGCCCTTTGGGGCAACATTGCTACGACGAACGGCCGCCCGCGAAGGGGGAAAAGGCGCAAGTACGCGGCCGAAACAGGATCATTACCCGCAAGCATGATCGACGTGGTAGCGGTGAATCCCCAGCGTGACCAGCGAAGACCCGTCAACCGGCAACATTCGCCTTTTCGTGCAATTCGTTCTGGTTTCGACCGTCACGATGTGGACACAGAGTGATGGGCGTCTGTGCAGATCATGGCGTAGGGGGATATCTTCCTGCCCTAACCTAGCCCCTGTGTCGGGGGCAACGCCTACCGGCGGCTGGTTGGTCATGGGAGGTAGTCGGTGTCAGGAGTGCGTTTTGGACGGGTATTCGCCGTCGCGGCGGCTGCATCGCTTGCGCTGGCAGGCTGCGCTGGCGGCAGCAGCTCGTCCGGCAGCGGTGACAGCAGCACGCTGAAGATCGGGTTCATGGGTGACCTCACCGGTGAGAACTCCGGGATCGTCATCCCGCCCCGCAACGGCGCGAAGCTCGCTTTCGACGAGTACAACAAGACGAATCCGGCGACGAAGCTGGAGCTCAAGGAGTACGACAGCCAGGGCAAGCCCGAGCAGGCGACGTCGCTGATCGCGACCGCCGTCGGCCAGGACAAGATCACCGCGTTGATCGGCCCGGCCTTCTCCGGTGAGTCGAAGGCCATCGGCGGTCAGCTGGAGCAGAACAAGATCCCGAGTGTCTCGCCATCGGCCACCAACGCGGGGCTTGCCACGAACGGCTGGAAGTACTGGCACCGCGTCGTCGCGAGCGACGCCAGCCAGGGCCCGGCCATCGCCAACTTCCTCATCACGGCGAAGTCGCCCAAGAAGGCCTACGTCATCTCGGACGACCAGGAATACAGTGTCGGCCTTGCTGACAACTTCGAGAAGACCTTGAAGGAAAAGAACGTCCCGGCCGAGCGCGACAAGTTCGCCAAGGACGCGTCGGACTACTCCTCGACCGTGCAGAAGGTCAAGGCCGCGAACCCGGACATCATCCTCTTCGGTGGCTACTACGCCCAGGGTGGCCGTCTGCTCAAGCAGCTGCGTGACGGCGGTGTGACCGCCACCTTCGCCACCGGTGACGGTTCGCTCGACGCTCAGCTGGTCAGCGGTGCGGGTGCCGCGGCCGCCGAGAAGGCCGTCGTCGGCTGCCCCTGCAACATCCCGGACCCCGGCTCCAGCGACGAGTTCAGCACCAAGTACAAGGCCGCGTACAAGATCGACCCGGCGATCTACTCGAGCGAGGGCTACGACGCCGCGACCGCCATCATCAACGCGGTCAAGGCGGGCAACACCACCTCGGAGAAGATCAACGAAGCCCTCAAGACGGTCGACTTCAAGGGTGCCTCGAAGCAGGTCAAGTTCAAGGAGAACGGCGAACCGTCGACGGACGCGATCAACGTCTACCAGGTCACCGGTGGAGTTCTCAAGAACCTCGGCATCTCGACCGAAGCCAAGCTCAACGGCTGACGGAGCAGGTAGGAACACCTAACGGAAGCGGGGGCGCTGTGCGGGCACAGCTCCCCCGCTTCCCGCAAATGTGGCGAAAGAAATCCTCGCCCCGTCAGGTAAGGCATCCACGTCATGCTTCAAGATCTGCAAGCCCAGTTCCTCGGTAGCACCATCGGCGGACTGGTCGCCGGAAGCATCTACGCTCTCATCGCCCTCGGCTACACAATGGTCTACGGCGTGCTCCGGCTCATCAACTTCGCACACTCAGAGATCTTCATGATCGGGACGGTCACGTCCCTGTTCATCCTGATCACCCTCGCGGGCGGCGGCTCGATCACACTCGGCGTCTTCGGGATGATCGCCGTACTGCTGCTGATCATCATCGCTTCGGCCGCCGTATCCGGCGGCGCGGCCGTCTTGCTGGAACAGGTGGCCTATCGGCCGCTCCGCAAGAAGGGCGCGACCCGCCTGGCCGCGCTGATCTCCGCCATCGGCGCCTCGCTGTTCCTCCAGGAGGCGTTCGGGCTACACATCATCGAGTGGATCACCGGCAAATCCGGTCGTGTGCAACAGAACGCGCCGCGGTTCATCCCGCACGACGAGCTGTTCCACATCGGCAACGGCGTCGTGCGCACGGACCACGTCTTCGTCATCGTCGGCGCCGTGATCATGATGGTCGGCCTGGACCAGCTGGTCAGCCGCACCCGCATCGGCCGCGGTATCCGTGCCACCGCACAGGATCCCGAAGCCGCCGTGCTGATGGGTGTCAGCATCGACCGGATCGTGCGCATCACGTTCCTGCTCGGTGGTGCCATGGCAGGCGTCGCCGCGGCGCTGTACATCATGGAATACGAGAACACCGATTACCGTATCGGCTTCCTCCTTGGCATCAAGGCGTTCACCGCGGCCGTGCTGGGAGGTATCGGCAACCTGCGCGGCGCCCTGCTCGGTGGCATCGTGCTGGGCCTGGTGGAGAACTGGAGTTCCATCTTCTTCGGTTCACAATGGAAGGACGTCACCGCCTTCGTGGTACTGGTGCTGGTCCTGATGTTCCGTCCCACCGGCATTCTCGGTGAATCGCTGCAGCGGGCACGCGCATGAAGGGCAACGAAGAAGTGGCTGAAGAGTCCCCAGCAAACGGAACGCCCGCGCGCGCCGGGTTTCACCCCGTCGACGGGATGCGGGATTGGTGGGCGCATGCCCCGCACTGGCAGCGTTATGGCGTTTACCTCGCCCTGATCATCGGCGCGCTGATCCTGCCGGCACCGGCGATCGGCTCGTTCATGTCGCCGGACTCGGACTGGACGAGCGTCCTGATCTTCCCGGTCGGGATCTACATCCTGCTGGCGATCGGCCTGAACATCGTGGTCGGCCACGCGGGCATGCTGGACCTCGGGTTCGTCGCGTTCTTCGCGATCGGCGCGTACACGCTGGCGTCGATGGGCACCAAGTACGGCTGGGGCTTCTGGGGCACGCTGCTCCTCGGGATCTTCCTTGCCGCGATGTCCGGCGTCATCCTCGGTGCGCCGACGCTCCGGCTACGCGGTGACTACCTGGCGATCGTGACGCTCGGCTTCGGTGAGATCGTCCGGATCACGGCGAACAACAGCGACGGCATCGGCGGCGCCCGCGGTATCACCAACGTGCCGCACCCCGAGCCGATGTTCGGGGTCGAGTTCCTGCTCGACCCGGCGCCGTACTACTACCTGGTCCTGGCTGCGATCGTGATCGCGATCGTCTTCTCGGTGCGGCTGCACCGGAGCCGGGTCGGGCGGGCGTGGGCCGCCATCCGCGAGGACGAGGACGCCGCCGAACTGATGGGCGTCCCGACGTTCAAGTTCAAGCTGCTCGCTTTCGCCATCGGCGCCATGCTCGGCGGGATGGCCGGTGTGGTCTACGCCAGCAAGGCCGTCTTCATCGAACCGAACAACTTCCCGTTCATCCTTTCGGCGACCATTCTCGCGGCCGTCGTACTTGGTGGCGCGGGAAACCTGCCCGGCGTGATCCTCGGTGCCTTCCTGGTCGCCTGGCTCCCGGAACGGTTCCGGTTCATGTCCGAGTACCGCATCCTGATCTTCGGTTTCGTACTCGTGCTGATGATGGCGCTGCGGCCGGAAGGTCTGCTGCCGTCGCGGCAGCGCAAGGCGGAACTACGTGAGGGAACGGGCGGGATGGGTGCCATGGGCGCCGAAGTCGCGGGTCCGGATTCCGAGGCTTCGGCGGAGGTGACGAAATGAGCGCACTGCTCGAATTCGATAACGTGACCATGCGCTTCGGCGGTGTCACGGCGTTGAAGGAAGTCAACCTCACCATCAACCAGGGTGAGATCTTCGCGCTGATCGGGCCGAACGGTGCAGGCAAGACCACGGTGTTCAACGTGGTCACCGGTGTCTACGCGCCGACCGAGGGCCAGGTGCGCTTCAACGGCGCCCGGGTCGACGGGATGAAGCGGTTCAAGATCAACCAGGCAGGGATCGCCCGTACGTTCCAGAACATCCGGCTGTTCCACAACATGTCGGCGCTGGAGAACGTGATGGTCGGCGCCGACTCGCACCACAAGACCGGGGCGATTTCCGCGACCCTCGGCCTTCCGGTGCACCGCAGGGAAGAGAAGCGGGGCCGCGAGCTGGCCCGGGAGCTGCTCGACTTCGTCGGCATCGGCCGGGTGGAGCACAACACCGCGAAGAACCTCTCCTACGGCGACCAGCGCCGTCTGGAGATCGCGCGTGCGCTCGCGACCGATCCGAAGCTGCTGCTGCTCGACGAGCCGGCCGCCGGGATGAACCCGGCGGAGAAGAACTCGTTGCAGCAGCTGATCCGCAAGATCCGTGACGACGGCCGCACCGTGCTCCTCATCGAGCACGACATGAGCCTGGTCATGCACATCAGCGACCGGCTGGCGGTACTCGACTTCGGCCAGAAGATCGCAGAAGGGCTCCCCCAAGAGGTGCAGAACAACCAGAAGGTGATCGAGGCTTACCTGGGGGTGGCGGAAGATGCTTCTTGAGGTTCAGGACATCAACGTCCACTACGGGAAGATCGCCGCGCTCAAGGGAATGACCATCGAGGTCGGCGAGGGCGAGATCGTTTCGCTCATCGGGGCCAACGGCGCCGGCAAGACCACGACGCTGAAGACGATTTCGGGCCTGCGTCCGCTGACCAGCGGCCGGATCCTCTTCGACGGCAAGGACATCTCGAAGACACCCGGTCACAAACGGGTCGAACTCGGGATCGGCCAGTCACCGGAAGGCCGGGGCGTGTTCCCCGGTATGACGGTGCAGGAAAACCTCCTGATGGGTGCGTACACCCGCAAGGACGACCTGAAGGCCGACCTCAAAGAGGTCTACGAGCTGTTCCCGCGGCTGAACGAACGCAAGACCCAGTTCGGCGGCACGATGTCCGGTGGTGAGCAGCAGATGATCGCCATCGGCCGCGCGCTGATGACCAAACCCAAGGTGCTGCTGCTCGACGAGCCGTCCATGGGCCTGGCGCCGATGCTGATCGCGCAGATCTTCGACATCATCCGCGAGATCAACAAACGCGGGACCACGGTCCTGCTGGTGGAGCAGAACGCGCAGCAGGCGCTGAAGCTCTCCGACCGCGCGTACGTGCTGGAGACCGGTGAAGTGGTCAAGAGTGCCCGCGGCTCCGAGCTCTTGGACGACCCGCAGGTGCGGGCCGCCTACCTCGGTGGTGACCTCGGCGTCTGACGCCTTTCGACAGGGCCCCGTCGCTTCTCGCGGCGGGGCCCTGTCCTTGTCAGCCCAGTTTGATGTCGGTACCGGTGAGGTTCTTCATGTCGGTCAGTGTCGGACCGCCGAAAGCCCGCAGTATCAAGGGTTTCGCCTCCTTGGGGAGGTCGAAGTAGAGGTCGAACTCGACCCGCACACCGCGGCCGAGTTCGACCTTGTCGGGCTGCCGCTTGATCGTCATGGCCTGGTTGTCGACCCCGATCACGGCGCCGGACTCGGTGACGAGCTGCTGGCGCCGGGTGTCGAAGACGATTCCGGACACGCCTTTCCCGGTCACCACCAGCCGGAGCCGGACGAATTGCCCTTTCGCCTCGAATTCGGTGTGGCTGCCGGTGAGGCTGGGGAGTCCGGTGGCCAGTCCGATGAGGAAGAACTCGGTCTCCCCGTTGAGCGCCGCCGTGAGATGCAACGCGGTCTCGTCCGGCCGGACCTCGCGCGCGGGCAGGTCGTAGACGGGTTTGGCGGGGGCCTGCTGGGGCCGGCCGCCGGAGCAGCCGGTCAGCAGGAGAACGGACAGTGCCATAGCCGTCAGGCTTCTTCTCATCGGACGATCTCCACAGTCGAGTACGGCCATCCGTCGACATCCGGCAGCCGCACAGGGCCGACTTCCGCGCCCGGCGAGAAGTGCACCGTCGTCCCGGTCGTGCCGTCGTCGGCGATGGGCGTCAGGTCGGTGACCGGGACACCACGTTCGTAACGCTGCTTCCAAGATCCGTTGTGACGCCGGTTGGTGTGCACGAGCCATTCGCTCAACGCGGCCACGACCGACACACCGCGACGCGGGCGGCCGTCCGAAAGCATTTGCTCGCCAGGGAAATCGAAGAAGCGCAGATCACTGGTCGACATGACCGGTTTCTTCACGAAGCCACCGTGTCCGTCGGCCCGGGTGGCGGTGCCCCGTCCGTCGTCCGCCACGGAGACCGAACCGTCGGGATGGACCGTGACGGTGGCATGTCCACCAGCGGTGCTTTCGGCCTCCTCGGCCGCATAGGCAAGCACTTCGAGTACGAGGTGCGGAACCCCGCCTGGCGCGAATTCCTCCGGGTTCCGGCGGACCAGCGCCAAATGCTCGGCATCGATCGAACCGGCCCAGTCGTGCGTGGTGTTGTGCCATCCGGCGTCTGCGTCACTCACCCCGACGATTCTGCCTGGTTTGGGGCTACTGTGCGCCTGTGGAGTTAAGACGTCTTCGATATATGTGCGCCGTGGCGGAGGAAGGGCATCTCACCCGCGCGGCGGAGCGTCTCGGCATCCGCGCGTCGTCGCTCAGCCAGCAAATCATCGCGCTGGAACAGGAGCTGGACGCGACCTTGTTCGTCCGGACCCAAGCGGGGATGACGCCCACCGCCGCCGCGCTGGCGCTGCTCCCCCACGCCCGACGGATACTGGAGGAGACCGAACTCGGCGCGCGGGCTGTCCGCGACACCATGGGCCGGCCGCTCCGCGTCGGCGTGACGCCGGGCGCGCCGCCGACCGTCCTCGCGACCCTGTACGCGGAAGCGGTGGAGATCGACGACCTGTCCGCCGCACGGCAGCTCGAACTCCTCCGCCGCGGCGCGCTCGACGTCGGTCTGCTCGCCCTGCCGGAAGACGTGGACGGTCTGTGCGTCGCCGTCGTGAGCGAAAGACCGTTGGGTGCGCTCGTCTCCGACGCTCACTCCATGGCCCGGCTCGACGACGTGGGCTGGGACGACCTCGCCGGGCTGGACCTCCTTCTGTACGAACGAAAGCTGGCTCCCGGCTATCACGACAGGCTGCTCGAGGACTGCGCCGCGGCGGGTTGGCGGCCGGCTCACGTCCGCGCCGGACCGCCTCGGCGGTCGCTGTTCGTCGCCGAATTGCGGCACGGCGGCGACGTCGTCGCCTTGCGTCCCCGGGAGGAACCGGCCGAAGGTCTGCGGTGGTTGCCGCTGCGGAAGCCGCCGGTCGTCCGGCACGCGCTCGTGTGGGATCCGGCGCACGCGTCTTCGGATCGGATCGCGGCGCTGGTATGACAGCGACCACATCGGACTTTCACGCTGCCCGCCCGACCTCCCCTCTTCGGTGATCCCGAACGGCCGTACGGATTCGCCTCGTGGACGGCACCACGCGTTTCGCGATTACCTTAGGGTGCCCGACGACGGAGGAGGAATGTCATGCGACAGTGGGGTTTCGTGTACTTGGCCGATGGGTGCGACCCGGCGCGGGACGTGTCCCGTGTGGACAGTGGGCAGTGCCTGACGGTGCTGATCGGGGTCGGCCGCGTGGACCAGGTCGTCGCCGCGGCCCGGCGGCTGGTCGACGAAGGGGCGCAGCTGATCGAGCTGTGCGGCGCGTTCGGTCCCGTGTGGACAGCGCGGGTGATCGACGCGGTGGGAAGCACGGTTCCGATCGGAAGCGTCATGTACGGCGCCGAAGCCACGGAACAGCTTCACGACCTGTTCGGTCTCGGGGCCTAGCAGTCGTCGACGTTCGCCGCCTCGACGCAGGCGACGGCCTCGGTGCGGCTGGACGCCAGGTACAGCAGGTTGTACAGCGTCTCGCGCTGATCGGGGTCGAGCCCGCCGAGCACGTCGTCCTCGACCCCGGCGAGGGCGAATTCGGCTTTCACGAGCTGTTTGATTCCGACGTCGGTGAGCTCGACGATATGCCGCCGTCGGTCCTCCGGTGAACGCCGTCGCTCGACGAGGTTCGCGGACTCCAGGTCGTTGAGCAGCCCGACGACATTCGTGCCGTCCATTTCCAGTGTCTTCGCGAGGTCCTGCTGGGAGCAGCCCCGGCGGTCACGCAGCACGGTCAAGGCGACGAGGTGCCGCGGGCGCAGGCCGAGTGGCGCCAGGACGGACTCGCTGCGCAGCCGGATCCGGCGGGTGACGTGGTCGAGCAGCGCGCCGCAGCGGTGCGGGGGCTGGTTCACGACCGGGAGTTCGGACACGCGTCAAGTGTACGTTCCCACGTTATGGTCGCCACATCATCAATGGTTTGCGTTACACAAACGATCTGTGCAAGATAATAGGCATGACACATCTGCTGCATATCGACTCGAGCATCTCGGGCGAGAACTCGACCAGCCGCCGTCTCAGCGCGCGGGCAGCCGCGACCTGGCGCGCGGCGCATCCGGACGGCACGGTCACCTACCGCGACCTCGGCACCGCTCCCCTGCCGCATTTCGACGCCGCGAGCAACGCGGCCAGGTCGACGCCGCCGGATCAGCACGACGCCGAGCAGGCCGCGGCGTGGCGGCTCATGACGGAACTGGTCGACGAGGTGAAGGCGGCCGACGCCGTCCTGCTGGGCCTGCCGCTCTACAACTTCGGCGCGCCGAGCACGGTCAAGGCCTGGGTCGACCACCTCATCGTGCCCGGGCTGTCGATACACCCGGAGACCCGTGAAGGACTGCTCAGCGGGCGCGACTTCATCGTGCTCGCCTCACGCGGCGGCGGTTACGGCGAGGGCACCCCGCGCGAGGGATGGGACCACGCCCAGACCTGGATCTCCCATGGCGTGGCGCTGACCGGCCTCGAACCACGTTTCGTCACCGCCGAGCTGACGCTGGCGAAGATCAACCCGGCGATGGCGGAGCTCATCCCGCTGGCCGACGAAAGCCAGGCGGCCGCCGAACGCGCCATCGACGCACTGTGGAGTCCAGTAGCGGTCTGAGCCGTGGCCCCGCCGCCAACGGGGCCACGGGGCCTCGGCACTTAGTACCGCGCCCGTCATGCGGAGGGGGCGGCCCCGGGTTGCTGGAGCCGCACCGGTCCGGGGCCACGCCCCTGGAGGGCGTCGTCAGGGTTGAGGAGCAGGCACGCTTTCATCGACAAACAACCGCAGCCGATGCAGCCGGTGAGCTCGTGTTCGAGTGACTCGAGGGCGCGGCGGCGTTCCTCCAGTTGTCTCTTCCAGCGCCGGGAGACCCGTTGCCAGTCCCGATGGGTGGGGGCGCGATCGGCGGGAAGGCCGTCGAAGACCTCGGCGACGTCCGTCAGCGGAATGTGGAGGCGTTTGGCCACCAGGATCAAGGAGATCCGGCGGAGCATGTGCCGGGAGAAGATCCGCTGATTGCTACTGGTGCGTTCGCTGAAAATCAGGCCCTTGCGTTCGTAGAAGTGCAAGGCGGAAGCGGGCACGCCGGTCCGATCGATGACCTCACCGATCGTGAGATGGTCTTCCGGACTGGCGCGCACGATAGCCGTTCCTCACTCGTTCGGGACGCCGGTGGTCAGGTGGTGCTACGGGACGTCTTGGCGCGGCTGTGGATCAGGACGGCCACGACGATCGACAGTACGAGACAGAGCAGGCCCACGCCGAGCTGGGTCAGCCGCCATGACCAGGTGAAGGCGTCGAGTTCCCCGGCCTCGGCCCCGCCGGTGAGGCGTCCGGCGCCGACCCTGGCGGCGAGGTCCGTGTCGCCGAGCCTTGCCGCGAGGAGACCGACGATGGAGGCACTGTACGCGGCGATCACGAGAGCCTCGGCCGCTCCTCGCAGGGTGTTGAGGAAGCCGGCCGCCATACCGACGGCGTCGGCCGGAACGAGGGCCATGGCCTGGCCGTCGGTGATGCCGAAGGACGCACCCATACCGACTCCGATCATCACCAACGGTGCCGCGACGGCCACGACAGCGTCGTCGGCGTTCAACGTCACCAGCCACAGGTTCCCGGCCACGACCAGAATCAGCGCGATCATGATCAGCAGCCGGGCCGGAACGCCCTTGTTCACCAAGGCCACCGCCACCATGGGCATGATCAGCACCGGGGCGGTCAGCAACAGCATCGTCACCCCCGAGGCCGCGGGCGAGAGCCCTGCCGCCGCCTGCAGGTAGGTGGGCAGAAAGACCAGGACACCGAGGAATCCGACGGAGGTGGTCAGCGTCGCCAGGCTCCAGCCAAGGAAACCGCGGTTGGCGACCAGTTCGGGCGCCAGCACCGGAGCGGCACTGCGCCGCTGCACGAGGCCGAAGACGACCAGCACGACCAGACCGGCGATGCCAGTGAACAGGATGACCGGATGAGACCAGCCGAGCGCGGGCGCCTCCAGGAGCGCGAACATCAGCAGGGTCAGTGCGGCGACGAACAGGACACTGCCCACCCAGTCCGCCCGGTCGGCCTCGGCCGCACGGGACTCGCGGGCACGGGTCCCGCCCAAGGCGACCAGCAAGCCGATGACCGTGAAGACCACGAAGCTTCCCCGCCAGCCGGTCGCACTGATCAGCAGGCCCGACAGGGTGGGGCCGATGGCGATGCCGACCCCGGCCATGGTTCCCATCAGTGCGAAGGCGCGATTGCGGGCCGCCCCGTCGTAGCTGGAGGCGAGGATGGCGCCGCCGGCCGCCATGATCCCGGCGCCGCCGACGCCGGAGACAATGCGGGCGATGTCGGTGACGGCAATCGCCGGACTCAGCGCGGTCCCGAGAAATCCGGCCGCGAAGATCTGCGCCGAGACGACGAACACCCGTCGGCGGCCGACGCGGTCGGCGGTGGATCCCGTGATGAGCGTCATGGCCGCGAAGGCCAGGTTGTAACCGGCGACGACCCAGTTCAGCGGGGTGCCGGAGGCATCGAGATCACGGCCGATACTCGGCAGCGCCACCGCGGTCCCCGAGATCGACATCGCGACCAGCACGACGCCGACCAGGATCGCCGGAAGTGTCAACCGGGACTGTCGATCCACCGAAGCTTGAGGTGGAGAGAGGGGTGGGGTCGTGCTGTTCGTCATCGCTGTTCGCTTTCTCTCGTCCCGAGGTAGTCGGCGAACAGCTGATCAGCTCAACTGAGGTTGAGGTCAAACGCGCTGGTGAAGGCGGGTCAGACCCGGGGGCGTGAGTGGTAATGACGGTGAGAACTCCCGTCATTACCACTCACGAGACCTAACCGATCCCCGCCGCGAACACGTGCATCGCGCTATTGGACGGCAGCGTCACCGCGACGACCTCCTTGCCTGCCGTCAGCGGCACGGAGTTGGCGAACACCCGGTACGGCGTCGTCGGGTAAGCCGAGCCGGTACGGGTGTTCTTGCCCATCACGGTCGCCACCGTCATCGCGCCGTACTGGGCGGGATCCGCGCAGCACCAGTTGGGGAAGCCGAGTTCGGCCTGACTCGTGCTGCCGTCGGCGTAGCGGACGACGACAGTGCCCTTCGCCGTTCCTGTGCCGGTTCCCGTCAGCACCAGTTTGGCCCCGGTACCCCGCACCGCGATCGTCTGACCCGACGCGAGGACGTTGTCCTTCGCGCCCGTTCCGGCGTCCGGCCAGGTCAGCTGAGCGTCGAGGGCGGTGAAGCCCGCACCTGGTTTGAGTCCCGCTTCGGCGAGGCCTTCGGCACGGAAGCTGCTGCCGCCACCGTCGACATCACCCACCGCGACATGAGCCGCGTCGGTGACGCCGACATTGCCGTAGGCCGCGGCCAGCGAACCGTGCGGGACGGTCACTGTCACCGAGTCGGTCACCCGGTTCTCCCCCAGCCGCGCCCGGTACGACGCGGTCGCGGTGAGCTGGTAGTCGGCCGGTTCGATACCCGCGTCCGGCGTCACCTTCACCGGGACCTTGACGGTCTTGCCAGGCATCACCAGCCGGGGACCGGCGGGGACCTCGACGCGGAAGCCGTTGGCGGGCAAGGAGAACGAGACGTCCCGGACCGGCAGCGGCGTGCCGTTGGTGAAGCTCAGCGTACCTGTCGCGGTCTGGCCGGGACCGGCGACCGCCGGTACGGAAAGCGCGACGGAACCGTTGCGATCCTCGGGGAAGATCCCGCCGACCGCGCTGGTGCCGAACAGCCGGACGTCCTGCCGGTCACCGGCACCGACCTTGCCGGTCTTGACCCGCGCGACCCCGCCGGTCGCCGGATCGAACCACCAGCCCGACGGCGCCGCGTCCAGTTCGGCCTTGCTGCCGTACTGCCGCAGGATCGACGTCCCGGCCAGGACGGCCGCGGGTTTGCTTCCCGTGTGGACGGTCAGCTGATAGTTCCGCGACGCGGGCTTCCCGGCGTAGGAGCCCGTACTGGCCCCGATTCCGACGGTCACCGTGCCAAGGCCGGACGTCGGCGCGTCCACGGTGAACGTCTGTTTCGCCTGGTCACCGTTCTTGTAGGCGCGAGTGACGCCGTCGTCCTCGGTGAGTGTGAACGACCCCTTGCCCTGAGGATAAACGTCGAGGTCGAGGACACCCTTGTCCCTGGTCTGCCACGACTTCGTGCCCTCGGCCCACATCGGCACCACGGCTCCGGCACGGACGAACAGCGGCAGGGTGTCGAGCGGCGCGTCGTAACCGTCCACAGTGGCCGGTCCGGTGTAGGTCTTGCCGCTCCAGTAGTCGACCCAGGTGCCCTTTGGCAGATAGATGCCATTGCGGACGGTCGAGTTCTCGTACACCGGCGCGACGAGGAAGTCCTTGCCGGACAGGAATTCGTACTTCGCCTTCTCGCTCCAGACGTTCGGGTCGTCGGGGTATTCGAGCGCCAGCGGGCGAACCTGGCCGACGCCGGTCTGATGCGCCTCCACCGAATGGCTGTAGGTGTAGGGCATCAGCCGCTCTTTGAGGAGCAGGTACTTGCGGTTGATCGAGGTGAACGGCTCGCCGTGGCGCCACGGCTGCTTGTCCGACGCGGCCCAGCCGTCCATCGTCATCGAGACCGGCAGGAACGACTTCCACTGCAGGTCACGGGCGTAGGTCTGCGGGCTGCCGCCGAAGATGCCGTCGATGTCGCCGGTGTTGTACGCGATGCCGGACGTCGTCGCGCCGGCGTAGGTCGGGATCTGCCATTTGATGTAGTCGTAGGAACCGGCCTGGTCGCCGCTCCACAGCACACCGCAGCGTTGGGCACCCGCCCAGCTGACCGGTGTCCAGACGAACCCGCGTGCGTCGCTGTTGTCCTCGATGCCCTTGTGCGCGGTGTCGCAGGCGTCCAGCGCGAACTGGTAGCCCGGGCCGACCCACGCGACGTCGAGTTTGCGGACCCGCACACCCGCCTTGACTTCTTCGGCCTGGTTCGGGACGCCGTTCTCGGTCCACAGCCCGAGTTGCATGCCGTTCTTGCGCAGTCCCTCGCCCGTCTGCTGGAGGTTTTCGTACCCGCAGCCGTAACCGTCGTTGACGAGCATCCAGCCGTTGGGCATCCCGTGCTCGGTGTAGCCCTCGGCGATCTTCACCGCGTCCAGCGTATGCCGTTCGCCGCGGTTGGCGTTGTGCAGGTAGCAGTCGGCGTCACCGGTTTCGAGCCCGTACAGCGGTGGCAGGAAAGGCTTTCCGACCAGATCGGTGTAGCCGGTGATGACGTCCTTGAGCCCGTCGCCGACCACGTACGTCGCGTCGAAGCGGCGCTCGTCGTGCGTGGTGCGCACCGGTTCGGTGAAGGCGTAGGTGCCTTGCGCGAATGTGTTGCGCAGTACGCCGTACCCGGCCGTGGAGGCGTAGAACGGCTGTGAATTCGGCGCTCCGCCGTCATCCCAGTTGTAATCCGCGAAGATCCGGATCGTCTGATCACGATGGCTGAAGCGGCCGTTCTGCTCGCCACCGCCGACGAACTGTTCGCTCGACGTCCGCGCCAGGGTCTGCGTGGTCTGCTTGCCGGTCCAGGACAGCGGCGCCGACTCCTCCCAGAGCCGCTTGCGGTCCGCGCCGTCGTACAACGCGAGCCGCATCGGATGCTTGTACGCCCGCAACGTCGCCTTGCCGGTGGAAATGGCCCAGTAGTCCCCCTTGTCGGCCTTCTTCGGCGTGACCGGGGCGCCCTCGCGCGGCAGCACGATCTTGCTCCCGGCGGGATCGGTGAACGTGCCGTCCGGCGCCAGCCAGACGCGGACCGCTCCTTCGGCCGGGAAGCTGACGCGCACCGCGGCGCTTCCCGACTTCATCGTGACCGTGGGGCCCTCGGCGGAAATACCGGTCAGATCCCCCAGCTTGCCGGACGGCGCCGCCGCGGGTGCGGCATGGGCCGCGACCGGAGAAAGGCCAAGTAATGCCACTGCGGCCAGCGAACTTAGGGATTGCGCAACTCTGCTCATTCGAGACACCTTTCGCGCATGAATACGCAATATGGTCTCTGTATAGCGCACGGTTCACGCAAAGTCATCCGCCGAAGCGGTGCTGCCGACTTTCGTCGGGTCGCACGAAGATCCTTATGCGGCAACGGGTGTTCGTGCCCTGGATGTCATGAAAGGGTCTTTCAGGACGAAAAACGTCCTGAAAGACCCTTTCATGACACTCGGGAGCGGACCGGTCAGACCGCCTGGACCTCGACCCCTGCGGCCTCGAACGCGCGCAGCACCTTCGGATCGGCGTTGGAATCGGTGACCAAGGCGTGCACCTGCGTCGTCGCACAGATCCGCGCGAACGCGCGGCGGCCCAGCTTCGAGCCGTCCGCGACCGCGACGACACGCTCGGCGCGTTCGACCATCAGCCGGTTGATGCTCGCTTCGCCCTCGTGGTGGGCGAAAGCACCGGCCTCGGCGTCGAACGCGTCGACACCGAGGAACAGCAGGTCGATCGTCAGCTCACTGAGCACCCGGGTCGCCAGGGGGCCGCTCAGCTCGAACGACTGCGGGCGCGCGACACCACCGGTGACGACGATCTTCACATGCGGCCGCACGGCCAGTTCGTGTGCGATGTTCAGCGCGTTGGTGACCACCGTCAGCCCCGGCGAATCACGCAGGCTCGCGAGATCGGACCGCGTCGCCAGCGACCGCGCGACCCCGGCCGTGGTCGTCCCGCCGTTGAGGCCGACCACCATGCCCTGCGCGACGAGCGACGCCGCGGCGACGCTGATCCGCTGCTTCTCCGGTACGTGCCGCGCGGTCTTGTACCGCAACGGCAGGTCGTAGGCGAGATCGTTGGCCACCGCGCCACCCCGGGTGCGGGTGAGCAACTGCTGTTCCGCGAGGTGGTCGAGGTCGCGCCGGATCGTGGCCGCGGAGACGTTCAACTCCTCGGCCACGTCCTCGACGTCGATCTTCTCCCGCTGTCCCAACAGGTCCAGCAGGGTGCTCAGCCGTTCGTGCCGGGCCATCCGCGCCACTCCTAGCTTGCCGTGCCCTATCGCGCATCACGTTGCGCTGTTGGCCACTGTTTCGAGCAGTATGCTGCATCGCGGTTGTCCACCGCGGGCGGCACGCCGGTCTCCTGGCCCGGCCGGTCACTTCATTCGGAAGTCGTACCGTTCCGGGAGTGATTCGCCGGAAATCGCCGTCCAGGTGTCCGAAAGGGACGTTTCTCCTTCGCGGATGTTCGCCACCTCGAATCCGGCGTCGTAGACGGCTCTTGCCTCCGCGACGTCGCCTTGGGCGAGGTGCGTCCGGGCGGCCAGCAAGGCGACCCGGCCTTCCCGGGGAAGCCCGTCGAGCAATCCGGCCGCTTCGTCCGGGAGCCCGGCGGAGAGTTGCGCCGCGATCGCCTCGACGAGCAGGGGGCGCAGCGACGGCGCGAGGGCCACCGCGCTCCGGTACAGCCATGCTGCTTCGTGGCCGGACGTGGCGACCGCGAGATTCCGCAGCGCCCAAGGGTTCTCCTCGGCCGCGACGGACTCTCGCCAGGCGCGGACCGCGTCCGACTGCCGTCCGGCGGCCCAGTGCGCGACACCGCGGTGGTACCAGGTCAGCCAGTTCCCCGGGGCGTACTCCATCAGATCCGCCCAGTACCGGTTCACCAGCGTCGCCGGGGGCACGGCCAGTGGGTCCCCGGCGGGCGACAGTCCGTCGAGAAGCGCGAGCCACGGCTCCTGGTCGGGACCGAGCGAGTTGTCCGGGAACGGCGTGCCGGGCAGGCATATCGGCGCCCGCCGGTTCTCCAGCGCGCCCCAGCCGGATCCGGTCGCCAGAAAGGATTCCGGGGTGACGTCGGCGATCTTGCGCCAATCGTCGTGGTAGGTGTCCAGCACCTTCGCCGACGGCAGGCCCGCGGCGACGGCCTCGCGAGCCGCCACCCAGTCGTCCCCGTGCGCTAGAGACGGGTCGACGTCGACCGGGCCGTAGGCCTCCAGCCAGTCCCAGCTCTCGCCCTGCGGCAACCGCAGATGCTCCAGCTGGGTCCGGGCGAGGCCTGCCTGGATCTCCAGGTAGCCGTCCTCGCCGGGCGCCAGCCAGTCCTGCCAGCGCCGCCCACCGGCGGACTCTCCCCACAGGAACAGTTTCCGCCCGCGCAGCCGGGCCGTGGACTGCTGCGCCAGTCCCGCGCCGTCGCCGTCGACAGCCGCGATCCAGGGCGTGCCCTCCACTTCGAAGAAGTAGTCCGCGGCCGCGTCGGCCCGAGCCGGATAAGTCAGGTCTCCGGCCACGTCGACCAGGTCCAGCCGTCCCGAATAGCCGTAGTGCCAGGCCTGCGTCGCCGGCGCGATCACGCGGGTGTCCGGGCGCTGCGGCACCGCGATATTCGACCACCAGTACACCGGGACGTCGTGTGGCTGCGGGTTGCGCACCCGGACCGCCACGAGCAGGTGGTCCGACTCGTCAGGCAACCAGAAGTCGAGCTGGTACGGCAGGTCGCGCGTGCGTTCCCATTCCCACAGCCGCAGTACCGGTGTGCCGTCGGGGCCTTCGATCTCGGCGGCGAACATCGGCTCGCAGGTCAGCGTGGTGTGCCCGGTGCTGCCGAGGTTCCACTCGACGCCCCCGGCGAACCACGCGTCCCGCAGGGCGAGGTTCGCGGGCTGGAACACCGGGTTGCGGTAGAGCAGCTCGCGGCCGGACGGCTTGTGGAAGAGCGAGTACAGCCGTCCGCCCAGCGACGGCAGTACGGTGGCGCGGAGCCGGTCGTTCTCCAGTACCAGCGCGGGAAGTTCCCGTTCGGGGCGCTCGCGGGTGTAACCGTCCTGCAGCAGACACGGCAGTGTGGTGTCCAGACGGCCGTAGCCGATGCCCGCCGCGAGGTCCGGCGGCAGTTCGTCCACATTGGACACCTTGGCCACCGCTTCGGGTTTCCGTAACGGCGGCAACGGGTTCTCTGGGCCCAGCCCGGCGGCGGGCAGGACCAGCCCGGTGCGGTACAGGCGGGTCATGCGTCCGGGAGCCGATCGCCGGTGGCGGCGTCGAACAGGTGCACCGTGCCCGGCTTCGGCGCCAGTGAGATCGGCTCGCCACGCTGCCACGGAGCCATCCCGGGAGTGCGGACCGTCAGCACGCGGTCGCCGTCCCGGCAGTACAGGTACTGGTCGCTGCCCAGTTCCTCGACGACCTCGACGACGGCCTCGTAGCCACCGTCCCCGATCGTCCAGCCCTCCGGCCGGACGCCGACGACGATGCCGGGACCGGTCAGCGCCGACCGCTGCGCCGGGGTCAGTGGCAACCGGGTGCCGCCGGCGACAGCGCCGTCGATGTCCACAGTGGTCTTTAGCAGATTCATCGCGGGCGAGCCGATGAACCCGGCGACGAAGACGTTGACCGGCCGCGCGAACAGCCCGACCGGGGTATCGCACTGCTGCAGGATCCCGTCCTTCAACACCGCCACCCGATCGCCCATGGTCATCGCCTCGACCTGGTCGTGCGTGACGTAGAGCGTGGTGATGCCCAGCCGTCGCTGCAAAGACGCGATCTGGGTCCGGGTCTGCACGCGGAGTTTGGCGTCCAGATTGGACAGTGGCTCGTCCATCAGGAACACGCTCGGCTCGCGTACGATCGCCCGGCCCATCGCGACGCGCTGCCGCTGCCCGCCGGAGAGCTTGGCGGGTTTGCGGTCCAGGTACTCGGTCAGGTCCAGCACGGCCGCGGCCTCGCGCACCTTGCGTTCGCGTTCGGCCTTGGGCAGCTTGGCCAGCTTCAGGTGGAAGCCGATGTTCTCCCCCACCGACATATGCGGGTAGAGCGCGTAGTTCTGGAACACCATCGCGATGTCCCGGTCCTTCGGCGGCAGTTCGGTGACGTCGCGGTCGCCGATGTGGATGGAGCCGTCGTCGACGCCTTCCAGCCCGGCCAGCATCCGCAGCGTGGTCGACTTCCCGCAGCCGGACGGGCCGACCAGTACGAGGAACTCGCCGTCGGCGACCTCGAGGTCGAGGCCGTCGACAGCCGGGCGCTCCACCCCGGCGTAGAACCGCGTGGTGTCGGAGAAGGTCACGGTGGCCATCAGGTCCTACTTTCCGGCGCCGAGGGTCAGGCCGGTGATGATCCGGCGGGCGAGTACGAGATAGAGCACGAGCATCGGGAGCACGACGATCGCCACACCGGCGATCAGCCCGCCGTACTCCGATTGGTAACTCGCGGCCCCGTAGAAGGTGAACAACGCGCGGGACAACGTGAAATGCGCCTGGTCCTTGAGGAACACGATCGCCAGCAGCGTCTCGTTCCACAAGCCGATGGCGTTCAGCGTCAGCGCCGTGATCATGCCACCGCGGGTCAGCGGCAGCATCACCGAGAAGAACGTCCGGGTCGGGGACGCGCCGTCGAGTGCGGCCGCCTCCTCCAGTTCGTCCGGCAGCGACCGGAAGAAGCCGGTCATCAGGAACACCGTGAACGGGATGGACAGGGCCACGTAAAGCAGGAACAGGCCGTACTCGTTGTCCAGGTGGATCTTGCTCAGCACCACGAACAGCGGAATGATCACCGTCTGGAACGGGACACCCATGCCGATCGCGACGGCGTTGGTCATCGGCCCGGAGCCGCGGACACCGAGCCGGGTCAACGCGTACGCGCAGGGTGCCGACACGGCGACCGTCACGACCGTCGCGAGCCCGACCAGTACCACCGTGGTCAGCACGGCGTCGCCGAAACCGGCGTTGTTCCAGGCGTAGATGAAGTTCCGGAACGGTTTGCCGACGTTGAACCACTGATACGGCAAGGCGAACGGCTTGGTGAAGATCTCCACCGGCGTCTTGAACGAGGCCGTGAGCAGCCAGTACAGCACCAGGATGTTGCCGGCGGTGAACAGCCACACGATCGCGGAACCCAGTACGCGCAACGGGCTCAGCCGTTTCGAGCCGGGCGCCGGGCGCGGTTTGCGCGGTGGCTTGCGCACCGGTTTCGCCGGTGGCCGCGCGGGCGCCTCGACGTCGTCGGTGACGGACATGGGGTCTCCCTCAGAACTGGATCGCGTCACGGCGCATCAGGCGGCGGAGCAGGACGACGAGCACGGACACCAGCGCGATCATCGCCACCGCGCAGGCACAGGCGGCACCGAAGTCCGGCGTGCCGTTCGAGCCGAAGGTCCGGTCGAATACGTAGATCCCCAGCGTCCATGCCTCGTTGGGCGGGGCGTAGGTGCCCGGACCGGCCAGCACGAACACCAGCTCGAAGATCTTGAGCGCGTTGATCGTCCACAGGACACCGGCGACGCCGACGACGTCCCAGGTCATCGGCAGCGTGATGTTGCGGAACTTCTGCCACGGCGACGCGCCGCCCAGTTCGGCGTCTTCGTAGAGATAGGGCGGGATCCGGTCGACCGCGGCCATCAGGATGGTGATGTAGAAGCCCGAGCTGGCCCAAATCAGCGAAGCCGTCACCACACCGGTCACATTGGACGGTGCGAGGAACTTCGCCGCGTCCGCGCCGAGGCCTTCCATCACGTAGTTCGCGAGGCCCTGTTTCCCCGGCTGGTACTTGAACACGAAGCCGAGGAACATGCCGAGCGCCACCGGCGCCACGATGTTCGGGAAGAACAGGATGGCGCGGACGGTCTTCCCGCCCTTCATGTCCCGCAGCACCATGGTGAACAGGAACGCCAGCGCGAACGTGCCGATCCCGCCGAGGAACACGTAGATCAGCGTATTGCCGAAGGCGTACTGGAACGAGTCGCTCGCCACCATCTGCGTGTAGTTGGTGACGCCGTTGGGTTTCGGCGTGTCGCCGGCACCCGCCCAGCTGGTGAAGCTCAGCACCACGGTCGCGATCGTCGGCAGTACCAGGAAAGCGAGGTACAGCACCAGCGCGGGCGCTGCGAACGGCCAGAACAGCCGTTTCTTGCGGCGCAGGTGCGCGCCGGCCTTCACCACCCTCGCCGACGGTGTCGTCGGAGTCGTGACCGTGGCCATCAGCCCTGGTTCTTCCAGAACTCGGCGCTCTTGGTGGCGAGCTGCTCCACGAACTGCTCCGGGGTGATCTGCCCCTTCAGCAGCGCGATGTCGGCGGGGTCGAAGACGTCGGTCTGCCATTTGCCGCCGGCGATACCGTCGATCCCGTCGTACTGCAGGACGTGTTCCTTCTTCGGGTCGTCCAGTGCGGCCTTGACCTGCTTGAGGTCGTCCGGCACGGCGAGGTCGGCGCGCGGCACCAGGTTGTCGGCCACCGCGGGGATCCCGGAAAGCAGGTCCTTGTTGAGGAAGTAGGCGATGAACGCCTTGGCGCCCTCGGCGTGTTTGGCCTTCTTGGTCACCGAGAAGCCGATCGACATCTGCTCGACGGTGTCGTGCTTCGCGCCCTCGGGCATCGGGAACTGGAAGGAGCTGTAGTTGATCTTCGTCCCGGCGCCCTGCTTGTCCAGGTACTCGCGGGTCTCGCTCGGTGCCCAGCTGCCGACGTAGAGGAAGCGGGAGTCGCCGTCGGCCCAGCGCTGCTGTACCTGCGGGAACTTCGCCGCGTCCCAGCCGTCGATGAAGTACTTGGGCAGCTTCGCGGTTTCGGCGGCGGCCTTGAGGAAACCGGGTTCGGTCTTCCACGCCTGGCCGGTCTTGTCGGTCGCCGCCTTGTACAGTCCGCCCGCGCCGACGTATCGCTCGGCGAGCTGGGTGTAGAAGTACATGTTGTAGAACGGGATGTCGCCGTCGAGGCTGATCGCGGCCTTGCCATCGGTCTTCGCCTTGTCGAACAGCCCGATCAGCTCGTCCATCGTCTTCGGCTGCTGGACGTCACCGGCGGTGTCCTTGTTGAACCACCACGCGCTCGACTGGATCGTGTACGGGACCATGAAGTTGTGGCCCTCGCGGTCCTTGTTCTGCGGGAAGTCGTACGAGCTGGGCGAAAGCACGTCCTTGACGGTCTTGTCACCCTCGCCGACCTTCATCGCGAACACGTCGTCGACACTCTGCGTGCCGCCCGGCGTCATGATCGCCGCGCCGACCTTGCTGACGTCCTGGTCGAACAGATCCGGCACGGCGTCGGTGTTCAGCGCGGGCACCAGGTTCTGGGTGTAGGCCTTGCGGCCCAGCCACTGCACGTCGACCTTGACGCCGGTCTTCTCCGTGAAGCATTTGAAGGCCTTCTGGAGGACCTTGCCCTGCGGCTCGTCGGCCGTCCACATGGACCAGTACGTGAACTCCTTGTCCGTGGCAGGCTTCACTGCCGCTTCCGGACAAGGCGCGTTGAGGAACTGGTCGACGCCGGGAAGCGCGTTCTCGCCGGTTCCCCCGGCCGTGTCCCCGCCGCCGCATCCCGCCAGCAGGAGCGCCGCGCCTGCCGTCAATGCCGTGAGCTTGCCTACCCGCATCCGCCACCACCTGGATCGAAGATCACACAAGTTCTGCTTGTTCTTGCGCAGTTTTGTGAGGTTTCACGCACATGTCAACAGTCAATCGCGCAAAGTCTGCTCAATCGTCACCTTTTCCGGTTCAGAGTGATCGAGCTTGAGCACTCCGAGCAGCCGCCGCACCTCGACGGCGACCGCCGCCCGGCCCGCACCAAGGTATTTACGAGGGTCGACGCGGTCCGGATGCGCGCGCCAGTCGTCCGTCGCGGCCGCGGTGAACACCTTGTTGAGCTGGGTGGCGATATTGATCTTCGTCATCCCGGCTCGTACGGCCTCGGCCAGCCCGTCGTCGGGCACGCCGGACGAACCGTGCAGCACCAGCGGCACCGGCACGCGGTCCCGCAACCGCGTGATCAGCTCGAAGTCCAGCGCGGCGTCACGGGTGAGCATGGCGTGCGAACTACCCACCGCCACCGCCAGCGCGTCCACCCCGGTGGCCGCGGCGAATTCCGCCGCCTCACCCGGATCGGTGCGCGCGCCGGGCGCGTGCACGCCGTCCTTGCCACCGACCTCCCCGAGTTCCGCCTCGACCCACACGCCGTGATCGTGGCAGAACTCGACGATTTCCCTCGTCGCGCGCACGTTGGCCGCGTAGTCCCTTTTGGACGCGTCGAACATGACCGAGCCGAAGCCGAGCGCGACCGCTTCACGGACCAGTTCCGGCGACTCCGCATGGTCGAGATGCACGGCGACCGGGGTGACGGCGTCCCGCGCGGCGGCCAGCGCCGCGGTGCCGATGGGTGCCAGTGAGCCGTGGTACCTCACGGCGTTCTGGCTCAACTGCATGATCACCGGGGCTCCGGCCGCAGCGGCGCCGTCGACGATCGCGGTGATGTGCTCCAGCTGGATCGCGTTGAACGCGCCGCAGCCGTGCCGGGCCGCGGCGGCGGCTCCGACGATCTCCCCTGTTCCTGCGAGAGGCATGACGGTTCTCCTAGTGTTGGCGGGCGCGCACGGCGACCAGCCCCTGTTCGGCGTGGTAGTGCGCGAGGTCGACGTCCCCGGCGAGCGGGCCGAGCACGGCCGCGCCGGACAGCGCGACGGCGCGGCGCAGAATGTCCGGCCACGGTTCGCCGAGGCTCAGTCCCAGCGCGAGCGCCGCGACGACGGCGTCTCCCGCGCCGGTGGTGTTGCCACGCAGCACTGTGGACGGTTTCGCCTGCCAGGTGCCGGATCCGGTGACCGCCAGGAGTCCCTCGGGGCCCAGCGAGACGACGACCGCACCCGCTCCGGCCTTGCGCAGTTCGGCCGCGGCGGCGACCGGATCACTCAAGCCGGTGACCTCGCGTAGTTCTTCGGCGTTCGGCTTGACGACCGACGGCCGCCCAGCCAGCCCGGCGAGGAGCGCTTCGCCGGAAGTGTCCAAAATGGAGAGTGCCCCGCCGAGCAGCTCCGCGTATCCCCCGGCTCCCGGCGGGAGGCTGCCCGAGCAGACGAGCACGTCCGTCCGTCGCGCCAGGACGGCCGCCACGAGCGCTCGCCATTCGCTGTCGTCGAGCCGTGGTCCCGGCTCGTTGAGCAGCGTGACCGATCCGTCGTCCGCCAGCACCGTGGTGGTGCGCCGGGTTTCCCCGCCGATGGGGACGACGTCGGCGGGGATCTCCGCCGACGCGAGATCGGCCTCGACTACCGCCCCCGTCGCGCCGCCCGCCGTCAGGATCGCGCGGACGTCGGCACCGAGCGTGTGCAGCACGCGGGCGACGTTGACGCCCTTGCCGCCCGCCCGGTGCCGCACGTCCCTCGCCCGGTGCACGTCACCCGGCCGCAGACCGTCCACTGTGTACGTGACGTCGAGTGCGGTGTTCGGCGTGACGGTGACGATCACGGCTGCCTCAGGTCAGCACGACGGAACGGGTGAGGCTGCGGGGGTTGTCCGGGTCGAGGCCCTTGCGGGCGGCGATCGCCCCGGCGACCCGCTGCGCGCGGACCAGGTCCGCGAGCGGGTCCAGGCCGCTTTCGACGAACAGGCCACCCGCGCGGGCGACGTCCTCGGCGAGGCCGTCCGGCGCCTGCCCGAACATCCAGGTCACCCGGCCGGGCTCGCTGATGCTGATCGGACCGTGCCGGTAATCCCACGCCGGGTACGACTCCGTCCACAGCAGGCACGCCTCGCGGAACTTGAGCGCGGCCTCGTTCGCGATGCCGGCCGACCAGCCGGTGCCGAGGAAGCTGAACTGCTCCGCGCCGATCAGTTCGTCGGGCAGCGGCTCGGTGAGCACGCGTTCGGCCTGGTCGGCGACCGCGGTCAGATCCTCGCCGAGGTGCGCGCGCAGCATCGCCAGCGCCGTTGTCGCGAACCGCGTCTGCACGACGGAACGTTCATCCACGACGGACAGGTCGACGATGGCGTCCGCGGCGGCCTCGATCTCGCGGGGCACCCCGGTGATCGCGATGGTCGGCGTCTTCCCGCGTAGTTTCGCCAGGAGGGCGTGAACCTCGGTCGTCGTTCCGGACCGGGTCAGCGCCACGACGTGGTCGTACTGGCGTCCCGAAGGAAACTCCGACGCGGCGAACGCGTCGGTCTCGCCGAGTCCGGCGGTTTCGCGAAGGACGGCGTACGCCTGGCCGATGAACCACGACGTGCCGCAGCCGACGATCGCGACCCGCGCGCCCTGCGGCGGCAGCAGGTCACTGTTCGCCGAGGCCAGGGCCGCCGCGTCTCGCCAGCAGCCGGGCTGGCTCGCGATCTCCGCCGCCATGAAGGTCCCGCTCATGAACTCCCCATTCGTGCCAGTTGTGCGCAATAGCTGTCACGTTAGGTGCAGTTTTGTGCAACGTCAATGCTCTGTTAGCGCACTTTCACGCAACTCTTTCGCTTGGATGTGCAGGAAGTGCTGGTCACCTGGCGGATCGCCTCGCTGCTCCCGGCCGCGACGGACTTCGTCGCGGCCCTCTTCCCTCAGTGACCGGCGTCACTCTCAAAGCTGTCACAACCTCTCGGGCCCAGCCGTCATGTGTGTGAAACCGACGGAGAGGAAAGATCATGGAAGCGCGCATCAACCTGTTCGAGAACGAGGTCATCGTCAAGTTCGCCAAGCGCCTCGGCGCCGCGAACCGCCCGATCGAGGAGTCGTCGCTGCCGCACGCGACCCAGGAACTCGTGAAGTTGCGGGCCAGCCAGATCAACGGCTGCGGCTTCTGCACCGACATGCACAGCAAGGACGCCGCGCACGCCGGTGAGACCTCGGTGCGGCTCAATCTGGTCGCGGCCTGGCGCGAGGCGACCGTGTTCACCGAAGCGGAGCGCGCGGCGCTGGCGCTGACCGAAGAAGGCACCCGCCTCTCGGACGCCCACCACGGCGTCAGCGACGACACCTGGGCCGAGGTGCGCAAGCACTACGACGACGAGCAGATCGGCGCCCTGATCGCGCTGGTCGCGACGATCAACGCATACAACCGGCTCAACGTCATCGCGCGGACGCCGGCGGGCGGCTACCAGCCCGGTCAGTTCAGCTGACGCGCTCTCAGGCAACAAGTTTTCCTTGGCGGACAACGGTCGCCGATCGACGGGGTGTTAAACCTTCGGAAACCCGCTATTCCGGAGGTTCACCCCGTGGAACTCGATGTCCGCTTCTTCCCCGTGACCGGGACCCATCCACTCAGCACCGACCTCGTCGGACTCCGCGCGAACTTCCACTACGGCTCCGGAAACGTGCTGGAGCAGCACTACGCGGACAAGACGACGATGATCTGGACGGGCGTGTCCGGCGATTTCACCGGTGTCCGCCAGAAGGAAAAGACGTTGCGTGTCTTCGCCGTCGGCCCGGCGCAGTACTTCGTAACCTGGTACGAGACGGGGACCGTCGCGACGGCCGCGCACGGCGAAGTCTTCGACGGCGGGTTCCCGATCGCGGTCATGGCGGACTTCGGCCAGCTGGTGGCGACGGCGGCCTACACGAACCCGCGTGAAGACGGCGGGCAGTACTTTCTCGTCGATCAGGCGACGATCGAGATCCTGGAGCGGCCGCATGGATGGCCTTCCTTTCCGGCGCCACGTGAATCTTGAAGGTTTTGAGGGATACGGCACGCTGGTGCTCTCGGCTCGCGTTCGGGCTCGCGGGTCGCGTCCGCGTTGATGAAGGAATTGGGACATTGAGTGTCCCAATTCCTTCATGGACAAGCCCGGAATCACCCGCGAGGGCGGCGGCGTTGTGGGCCGTCGCCGCGAAACGGCGACGGAACCCGCGGCCGCGAGCCAGGACGGCGTCCGAAAGCCCGGCGAGGCGGCAGACCCGCCACACAAAACACGACACCTTATCTTTCTCCTTAACAATTATCCCGAACAGTGCTCGCGTCTCGACGCCGGACCGCGGCTTAAAAGGAGTCGGCCCTATGTCCTGAGGTGCATGGTGTTGCGTCTCGGAGCCCCGGTGGGATCGAGGTAGGCGGGTGCGGTGAATTCGGGGAGTCCGTCTTGGGCGATGCGGACTTTCCCTTCGCTTTTGTGGATCAGGCGGTGATGCGCCGAACACAGCAGCACGAGGTTGTCGATCTTCGTTTCGCCGTGGTGGCGCCAGAAGGTGATGTGGTGTGCGGTGCAGCGTGGTACGGGCATGTCGCAGCCGGGGAAGGCGCAACCGCCGTCGCGGATGGTCAACGCGTACTTCTGGGCCAACGACACGGTGCGCTTCGACCGGCCGATGTCCAGTGGCTCCCCGGCGGTGCCGAGGACTCCGGGGCGGACGCGGGCGTCGCAGGCGAGGATTGCGGGCATCCGTGGCGCTGATGGGTCCGACCAGATCCAGCTGGGCTTGGCCGAGGTCGCTGATCAGGTCCTCATAAGACATGGTGACCAGAATGTGCGTCGACTCAGCTGCTTGGCCGGGCAAATTGCGGCTTGAGGTTTTGAGTCGCACATAGTCGGAGAAGGCATCGCCGTAGCGTTCGGCTTGGGTACGTGGGGCCCGGACTCCGTCGATGGCTTTGTGGGGTTTGGCCAAGGGATCCAGGTCGGATTTCAGGCGGGCGTAGGTTTCGAGGTCGAGGGTGCCGATGATGCCGTGGGTGCCGTCGCGGTGTTTGACGAACCGCATCTCCGGCCGGGCGTCTTTGGGCTTGTCGTCGCGGGGTGCTTTGCCGTCCGGGTCGAGATGATCCAGGAGGCGGCGTCCGGCTGTGGGGATCTCGGCAGGCCCGGCGAACCGCGCCAAATCCACCAGGGTCTTCTCCCCGGTGCGGATGTCCTCGACTGGGACATGTGAGGGGATCCGTCCGAGGGCTTTGATGATCGCGGTGATCTGCCCGCCGCCGATCGCGCCTTCCTCGGCCGCCTCAGCGGTCAACGGCGCGAGGGGTGGCACCGTGTCTCCGCCGATGGACACACCGGGATGCAGAGCCAACGCCCGGTCGGCGCGGGCCGAAGCTTCCTCTTTGGACACGAGGAAGTCTTGGAGAATCAACCCTGTCAACGTCGAATGACCAGAACAGCCGCGAATGCCGCGTGCATTCAATTCCGCGAAGATCGCGTACTGCTCCGCGTCCAATTGACGTTTCAGGACTTCGATTTCCTGTTTGCGGGCGTGCAGCGTCGCGGTGTCGACACGCCACCACTCGGTGCGCATCGACTGCTGGGGGTTGTTCTCGCTGGCCACGAATCTGACGATACACCTGTTCGAACACATGTGCTAGCTCGTTTAGAGTAGTCGCCGAGTGCGTAGAGGTTCACTCGAAAGGGGAGCAAAAGGCTCCGAAACGAATACATAGAGAAAGCGGCGAATAGACCGAAGCAGACGAAGAGAAGCGAAGAGACTGAAGCAAGCGAATAAAGCGAAGCACCAAGTCACCATTCCCGACGACAAGTGAGCGAGCAAGCCACCCGGCTCCAGCCACCCCGGGGCAAGCCGCCCGGCTCCAGCCACCCCGGAGCGAGCCACCCCGGGACCAAGCCACCCGGGCCCACCCAGCCCTAAGACCAGCACTGCCGAACAACCGCTGAGCACGCAAAGGCAAAGCTCACATCCCCGGCCGCTCCCATACTGGCCGTCCAGCGGACAAAAGGAGTGCGAATGAGCCAGGACGACACGTCACTCGCCAAGAACGTCCTCGGCGTACCCGGCATCGTCTTCCTCGTGCTCGCCGCGGTCGCACCCTTGACCGGCATGGTCGTGATCGCGGCCATCGGCATCGCAGTCGGGAACGGCGGCGGTATGGTCGCGGCCTTCCTGTTGGCCACGGTCGTCCTGCTGCTGTTCGCGGTCGGCTACGCGCAGATGTCGAAAGTGCTCACCAGCGCGGGCGGCTTCTACGCCTTCGTGGTCAAGGGGCTGGGCCGGACGCCGGGCCTGATCGCCGGTTTCGTCGCGATGCTCGGCTACAACTGCTTCGTCGCGGGCGCGATCGGCACGAGCGGGTTCTTCACCTCCACCGCGATCAACACCGTCTTCGGGCTGGACCTCGATTGGCTCCTCTGGAGCGCGCTTTCGGTCGTGCTGGTCCTGCTGCTGAGCCGCCGGGGGATCGCCGTCAGCGCGAAGGTGCTGGGAGTGTCGCTGGTCCTCGAAGTGTCGATCCTGCTGATCATGGACTTCAGCGTGCTGTTCCGGCACGGCTTCTCCTTCGCCGCGTTCAGCCCGTCCGTCTTGTTCCAGGGCGCGAGCGGTCTGGCGTTGTTGTTCGCCGCCAACGCTTTCATCGGGTTCGAGGCGACCGCGTTGTTCGGCGAGGAGGCCAAGAATCCCAAGCGGACGATTCCCCGCGCGACCTATATCGCCATCGGCTTCATCGGCGTGTTCGCCGCGTTCACCACCTGGGCCGTGGTCAGCGCGATCGGTGCCGAGCAGGCGCAGGACGTCGCCGCCGCACATCTTTCGACCGGGGACCTGGTGCAGTCGGTGGCCCAGGAGTATCTCGGCGACGCCCTGACCAAGGTGATGCTGCTGCTACTGGTGGTCAGCCTGTTCGCGGCGTTGCTGGCACTGCACAATTCCGCCACCCGCTACCTGTACGCGCTGGGCCGGGTCGGCGTGCTGCCGCGGTTGCTGGGCAAGACCAGTCCGCGCAACGGCGCGCCCCGCCACGCGTCGATCGTCCAGCTCGCCTTCGGTTCGTTGGTGGCACTGGGTTTCTGGCTCGCCGGACTCGATCCGGTCGCCGACCTCACCGCGAGTATGACCGGATTCGGCACCCTCGGAATCCTTACCCTGCAACTGTTCGCGGCGGTGGCGATCCTGGTCCACTTCCGCCGGACCCGGGACAGCCGGATCGTGCGGACGCTGCTCGCTCCCGGGCTGGGCGCGATCGGCCTCGGGCTCATCGTGACGCTGGCGATCGTCAACTTCCCCACCCTCGCCGGTTCGAGCAACGGCGTCGTCCCGCTGCTGCCGTGGCTGCTGCTGGTCGTCGCGCTCGCCGGGCTCGCGCTCGCCGTCTGGTTGCGCCGTTTCCGCCCGTCGGTCTACGACGCGCTGGAGTCCGATCTGGAACGCGAGCCGTCAGACGTTGTTGGTCAGTGACAGGTTGAACGAATAACGCGAGGCGCGGTAGACGTGCCAGCCGTACTCGACGACCCGGCCGGTTTCGTCGTAGGTGGTGCGCCGCATGGTGAGCAGCGCCGCGCCGGGCTTTTCGTCCAGTAGTTCGGCGTCCTCCTCGGTGGCGAGGCGGGCGCCGACATTCTGGTGCGCGGCGTGCAGCCGGACACCCGCCGACCGCAGCAATTGGTAGAGCCCCTTGTCCCGCAGTTCGTCGTCGTCCGGGTCGATGATGCCGTCCGGCAGGTAGTTGTTCATGATCGCCAGCGGTTCGCCGCCGGTCGAGCGGACACGCTTCAGCCGCCGGACCCGCGTCAGCCCCGGCGTCTCCAGCTGCTCGACGGCGTCCTCGCCGGCGGGGTCCACCCGGTTCACGAGTACGGCCGTCCGTGGCTTGTCACCTAGTTCGTCGAGGTCGTCGAAGAGGCTGCTCAACCGCAGCGGGCGGGCCACCTTGGTGCGGACGACCTGGGTGCCGACGCCACGTTTGCGCACGAGCAGGCCCTCGTTGACCAGTGACTGGATCGCCTGACGGATGGTCGGCCGCGACAGATGCAGCCGCGCGGCCAAGTCCACCTCGTTGTCCAGGCGGGCGCCCGTCGGCAGCCTGCCGTCGTCGATCGCGGCGTGGAGCTGCCGGGCGACCTGGGAATACAGCGGCTCCGGACTGTTCGGATCCACCACGATCTCGCCGGGCACCCAGGTCGAGGGAGTCATGCGCGGAGCCTACCGTGGTGAGCGCCATGACCTTATGTCCATATGTCTTGACAAAGTCTCCAATGCTTTGCGAAGGTCGAAGCAGCAGGCGAGCCAGGAGGAACGCGAAGTGTCCGACACAGTACGGCGAGTCGTCGCCAAACGGGTGCGTGAACCGGAAGCGATAGCGGAGGCCGCGGCCGCCAGGATCCGGGCGAAGTCGCCGTTCAACGACAAGGGCGCCGCGATGATCATCGCCGCGGATCACCCGGCGCGCGGCGCGAACGGCGTCGGCGCCGATCCGCTGGCGATGGCCGACCGCGGCGAACTGCTCGACCGCCTCTGCCTGGCACTGGAGCGGCCCGGCGTCACGGGAGTGCTCGCGACACCGGACATCGTCGACGACCTGCTGCTTCTCGGCGTTCTCGGCGGCAAGACCGTCATCGGCTCCATGAACCGCACCGGGCTCGCCGGATCGAGTTTCGAGATCGACGACCGGTTCGCCTGCTACGACGCCGAAACGATCGAACGGATGCGCTTCGACGGCGGCAAGACCCTCACCCGGATCTGCCTGACCGATCCGGCGACACCGGGTGTCCTCGAGAACACCGCGAAGGCGATCAACGAACTGGCCGACCGGAAACTGGTCGCGATGGTCGAGCCGTTCCTGTCCGACTGGGTCGACGGGCGCCTCCGCAACGACCTCTCCCCCGACGCCGTGATCCGCTCGATCACCATCGCCGCCGGCCTCGGCCGTTCGTCCGCCTACACGTGGCTGAAACTTCCCGTGGTCAAGGAGATGGAGCGCGTGCTGGCGGCATCGACGCTGCCCGCCGTCCTGCTGGGCGGCGAGGTCAAGGACCCGGACGCCGCGTTCGCCGCCTGGCAGCGGGCGCTCGCGCTGCCGACCGTGCAGGGCCTCGTGGTCGGCCGGTCGCTGCTGTACCCGCACGACGGCGACGTCGCCAAGGCCGTCGACACTGCCGTCGGACTGCTGTGAACCCCGTGGAGGACAACGCGTGAAGACCATCGACCATTGGATCAACGGCACCGCGACCACCGCGGGTTCCACCCGCACCGCCCCGGTCTACGACCCGGCCGAGGGCAGGCCGCAGGCGGAAGTGCTCCTCGCCGAACCGTCCGATGTGGACACCGCGGTCGCGGCGGCGGGCAAGGCGTTCGAGTCGTGGGGCATCGGGGACAGCCCCATCCACGGTCCCGAGGGGGTCCGGTTCTACACGCGGGCGAAGGTCGTCACGACGCGATGGCCGCACAGTGCCGCGGGTTTCCACTTCCCGACGTCCAGCTGATTCCCGCGTTTAGTCCTCTGGTTGCGGTGGTTCGACTCCGAACTACCGCAACCAGAGGACTAAACGCGGGCCGGGGTCAGCGCTGTCGTTTCCCGACGTAACGCCACCCCACCGCCAGCACGATGGCCAGTACGGGGATCGAGTAGAACGCGAGCTTTTCGGCACCGTCGGAGAAGCCCATCAGTACCACGACCAGCGCGAGGAAGCCCAGCGTCGCCCAGCCGCTGTACGGCGCCAACGGCATCCGATAGGACGGCCGTTCCAGTTCGCCGCGCAACGCGGCCTGACGCAGCCGCATCTGGCAGAAGATCAGTGTCGCCCAGGTGGTGATCACGCCGAGCGAGGCGATCGCGATCGCGATGTCGAAAGCGTCCTTCGGGACGAGATAGTTGAGCACCACACCGAGGACGTAGGCGCCGGAGGTGAACAGGATGCCGCCGTAGGGCACGTGGCGACCGCTCATCTTGCCGACGAACTTCGGCGCCTCACCCTTGTCGGCCAGCGCCCGCAGGATGCGGCCGGTGGAGTAGAGACCGGAGTTGCAGCTCGACAGCGCGGCGGTGAGCACGACGGCGTTCATCACGTCGCCGATGCCCGGGATCCCGAGGCGGCTGAACACGGTGACGAACGGGCTCTCACCACCGTTGTAGAACGGCCAGGGCAGCAGCATCGCCAGCAGCAGCACGGAACCGACGTAGAACACGCCGATCCGCCAGACCACGCCGTTGATCGCCTTGGGCAGGACCTTGCGGGCGTCCTTGGTCTCGCCTGCCGCGATGCCGACGACCTCGATGGCCGAGTAGGCGAAGATGACGGCCTGCAGGGTCATCAGCGCGATGCCGATCCCGGCCGGGAAGAATCCATTGTGGTCGGTCAGGTTGTGCACCCCGGCCTTGGTGCCGCCGATGTCGGCGCCGGTGAGCACCAGCCCGGTCGCGGTGACCAGGAAGACCACGATGGCCAGGACCTTGACCACCGAGAACCAGAATTCCAGCTCGCCGAACAATTTCACCGACAGCAGGTTCACCAGGATCAGCACGCCGAGCGCGACCAGCGCGGTGATCCATTGTGGTACGCCGGGCAGCCATTTGTGCACGTAGATCGCCACCGCGGTGATCTCCGCGATACCGGTCATCGCCCAGTTCACCCAGTACATCCAGCCCGACACGAAGCCGGCCCACGGCCCGATGAACCTACGGGCGTAGGTGACGAAACTGCCGGAAGTCGGCTCGTGCAGCACGAGTTCGCCGAGTGCGCGCATCACGAAGTACGCGGCGATACCGCAGAGCGCGTAGGACAGGACGAGCGATGGCCCGACCTGCTGGAGCTTGCCACCCGCACCGAGGAACAACCCGACGCCGATCGCACCGCCGATGGCGATCATCTGCACTTGGCGGTTGCCCAGTGCTTTTGAGTAGCTTTCACCTTTGTCGGTGAGCAGCGAGGAATCCATGGTTGCCAGACGCTAGAGCGTGTGCGGCAAGTCACCAACAATGCTAAGGAAGACTTAAGGTGTGCGGGACGTCACGCCAGTGGTTTTACCGGTATTTCCCGATTCGATTTGACAAATTCACCCGCGAACCCCGATCTTCGCGCGCGAAGGCGGCCTCTTACGCTACGGCCGTGGACCTCGCAGCGTTGCTGGACCGGATCGCCGACGACGTCGCGCCGGAGATCGGCCGCGGCTTCGTCGCGGACTACATCCCCGCCCTCGCCAGGGTCGAGCCGCGGCGGTTCGGCATGGCGGTGGCCGAAGTGGACGGTGCGGTCCACGGCGTCGGCGACTGGGAGCGGCCGTTCTCCATCCAGAGCATGTCGAAGGTCTTCACACTGGCGCTCGCGCTCTCCCATGGTGACGGCGTCTGGGCGCGGGTGGGCCGCGAACCGTCCGGCAACCCGTTCAACTCGCTGGTGCAGCTGGAAAACGAGGACGGGATCCCCCGTAATCCGTTCATCAACGCGGGTGCGCTGGTGGTGACCGACGAACTGGCGCAACGTGGTGACGCGGCGGCGACGTTGCTCAGGTTCCTGCGTGAGGAAAGCGGACGGCCGGACATCGGCATCGACGCCGAGGTCGCCGCCTCCGAGGCCGACCACGCCGACCGCAACCGCGCGCTCGCGTATTTCATGGCGTCGTATGGAAACATGCTCCATCCGGTGCCCGCCGTCCTCGACCAGTACGTGCGGCAATGCTCGATCGCGATGAGCTGCGCCGACGTCGCGCGCTCGGCGGTGTTCCTCGCCCGCCACGGTGTCCGCAACGACGGCACCCGGCTGCTCGGGCTCAGCGCGGCCAAGCGGGTCAACGCGGTGATGCTGACCTGCGGCACCTACGACGCGGCGGGCGAATTCGCCTACCGCGTCGGGCTTCCCGGCAAGAGCGGCGTCGGTGGCGGCATCGTCGCGATCGTGCCCGGCCGGTGCGCGGTCTGTGTGTGGAGCCCCTGCCTCGACGCGCGCGGCAACTCTGTCGCGGGTGTCGCGGCACTCGACCGCTTCACCACGTTGACCGGCTGGTCGATCTTCTAGGGCGTGTCTGACAAATCTCGTTCGTGGTCTTCGCGCCCAGGCGGCCCCTGGCGGCGCGGGCCCTTCGACCGAGTACGACCCGGTACGAGGCCGAAGGGCCCACACC